>CANQFK010000007.1 GCA_947598585.1 uncultured Clostridia bacterium | reverse complement strand
TCCGCATACAGCGTTTGCCTCCCTCGGCACTGCCTGTACACTCTTCTTACGGCGCCGTCTCTTTCGGGACAGCTTATGTATATTACCATACTCCCACACCACTTGTCAACTGTTTTCCCTATCTTTTTTTACCTTTTTTCTTTTTTTTTGTGCTTGACTTTTTTCCGATTGAGGTATATACTATAAGTAAAGAAAGTAAAATAATCTTTACTTATAGTGAGGTGTTATTATGGTAGAAATCACAAGGATATCTTCAAAAGGTCAAGTCACCATTCCCATTGAACTGCGCAAATATCTGAACTTGCCCGAAGGTAGCAAAGTCGCATTTGTCCTTGACGAAAAAACAGGACGAGTGTATATCGCCAATTCTTCCATGCTTGCCTTAAAAGAAGTTCAGACCGCTTTCGAGGGCGAAGCCGAAAAGTTAGGGATCCGTGACGAATCCGATGTCGCCGCCTTTCTCAAAAGCGAGAGGTGACATTATATGCGCGTTATGGTAGACACAAACGTATTATTTTCGGCTATTCTATTCCCCGATGCAAAGCTGCCAAAGCGTTACATAAATGCCTTTTGCTTTATGAACTTGTCATACCGTCCTACGTTGTTGACGAACTTAAAAGCGTAATTCGCAGAAAGCTGCCAAACAGATCCAAAGATATCGACTTATTCTTGTCTAAATTATCATTCGATCTTGTATACACTCCCTCAGAAATAAAAGAGGGGTTATTCAAAATTCGCGATAAAAAAGACTACCCCATTCTTTATACCGCTATAATAGAAAACGTCGACGTCCTTATTTCAGGCGATAAAGATTTTACGGATACCGATGTCGATCATCCCGAAATTCTTACACCCGTTGAATTTACAGAACGTTACTGATTGAGCAATTGAACAGATAGATGGTCGATTTGCGACCAACGATGATTTAATATCTTGCGCCATTTCGATAAAAATTATTTTTATGCCGATACAAAATAAAAGGCACCAAGAAAGTGCCTTTTATTTTTGTCCTTAGTGAACGAAAAGACTTACTTAATTTCTACATTTTGCTCAATAATTCACTTTTCTTTTGATTAAATTCTTCTTCGGTAATTATTCCCGAATCACGAAGTTCGGCAAGTTTTTTCAGGCTCTCCGCCATATCGTTTTGAGGAGTAGACTGCCCCATAAAAGCCTGCCTTTTTTTTGCTTGTTCGATAGCCGCCGAAATAAATGCAACCACCTCATCGGCATTAAGAACGTATCGAATTTTAATCACTCCCGATGCCGAAGCGATACGAATCTTTTTACCGGTAAAAAAGTCAAAAATACTGTTTACAGCAGCAACATTATCAACTTTTTCGATTGGCATTCTGAGCATAATTTTTGCAAAAGGAATAAATCCGGTATAAGATCCGACGATTTCCTTTTCAGACACAGTAAGTTCCGTCAATTTTCTTTTTCGGTTAAAGATCGCAAACCACAAAAGCAAGAATAGTCCCGTAGTTGCTAAAGTTACTATCATATATAATGGCACCGATAGACCCCCATTTATTATAATAGTAGGCATATACGCACCTGAAGCTAATACAAATAATATTACACCGCGTATCCATATTCCACTTTGTCTCACATGTTTTGATATAATTGCTTTTATTACGCTTTTAATTTCTTTGTTTTCCATATTCTTTCTCCTTGTCGGTTTATCTTTTTGAACGAAATTGTTCTTTCATTCAAAACCAGTTGAAATCCATGCTCTACGGCTCTTTTTGCCACCGCAGATTTTTTCAAAAGATAATTTGTTTCTTTCGGCAAAGGCGCTCCAGTCATTTCCTCATACTGTTCTTCCGTCAGCGAAAAATCCGTGTTCGATTCGAAAAGCGAAATTAACTCTGTAAATTTGGGGTTTTTGCTCATTTTCTTTGTCTCCTTATTTCGTCTTTAACATAGCAATCACTGCAAACATAGTCACAATTGAAATTGCCCTTGGCTATTACCTTACCTATCTCGGTACAAACGACATATCCTTTTTCTTCCGCGCAACTATGGCATATCGGAAGATCGGTTGTAGTTTCCATATCGGCTTTTCCGCCGCAAATGTAACATTTCATATGTCACCTCCTTAAACATTATAACTCCCATTATTCTGGGAAGTCAAGCAATTTTCCCATAATTGTGGGAAAATATTTATATGGACAATTTATTTGCGGAACGATTAAAAGAACTCAGACAAGAAAAACACATAGGACAAATTCAGCTCGCAAAAGAACTCGACGTTGGCAAATCGATAATAAGTCTATGGGAACGCGGAGAATGCGAACCCACTCTTTCAAAACTGATAATAATGGCAAAATATTTCGGCGTATCTATCGACTATCTTGCGGGCATCGAAAACTGATCGCAGAAAATTTTTAAAATTTGAATTTCCGCTACCCAACTATATAACGGCAACGGAAAAAGAAAAAAATTAAAAGGCACCAAGAAAGTGCCTTCTGTTTATGGAGCTGTTGACGGGATTTGAACCCGTGACCTCGTCCTTACCAAGGACGTGCTCTACCGACTGAGCCACAACAGCATATTTTGTTTGATTTCGACTGCCTCGACCCCATTCCTTACCAAGGACGTGGTCCTACTGTGCCACAACAGCATATTTTGTTTGATTTCGACTGCCTCGACCCCATTCCTTACCAAGGACGTGGTCCTACTGAGCCACAACAGCATATTTGCATTTTTAATCTCTCGACCTACTCCTTACTAAGGACGTGGTCCGACTGTGTCACAACTGCAATATTTTGTTTGATTTCGACTGCCTCGACCTCGTCCTTACCAAGGACGTGGTCGACTGTGCCACAACTGCATATTTTGCGAATTAAATCGTCGCAGGCGCGAACATTCGGCAGACCGCACAACAGCAACGATAATCATTATATAGTAAACAAAAAGAAAAATCAAGTGTTTTTAGCCGTTTTGCAACAAAATAATGGCAAAGTTTTTCCGAATATTTTCGTTACGCTAATCGGCGGGCAAGCGCATTGCCTTGACGTCAATACTCATCGGCAAAGAAATGCCTTATCCCCTCCTTATCCTTGTAGGCGATCACGGTGGAGAGGTTGACGTTTTCGACGCTTTTGAAGATGTTCTGTTCTATCTCGGGATCCTCCGCGGCGAGGCGAGCGATAAGTTCTTTCACCTGCTTGCGTTTGGAGCCCGTATTGGAAGTTTTGCAAGCCTCCGAAGTGCAGGTGTCGGTAAATTTGCAGGCGCATTGAATGAATTTCAGATCGTTATAGTCGCGCCACGCCTTGATATCGTCCTCGCGTATAAGATACATGGGGCGAATGAGTTCCATGCCCTCGAAATTGGTGCTTTTCAGTTTAGGCATCATGGTCTGGACCTGACCGCCGAAAAGCATGCCCATAAGTATAGTTTCGATAACGTCGTCATAGTGATGACCGAGCGCGATCTTGTTGCAACCGAGTTCTTTCGCCTTGTTATAAAGGTGCCCGCGACGCATTCGGGCGCAGACATAGCAAGGCGATCTTTGGATATTATAGACGTTTTCGAATATGTCCGTCTTGAAAACCGTAATGGGAATGTTAAGAAGCCTTGCATTGCGTTCGACGATCTCTCTGTTTTCGGGGCTGTAACCGGGATCCATGACCAAAAACACGAGGTCAAATTCGAATTTATTGTGCTTTTTTATCTCCTGAAAGAGTTTTGCCATAAGCATCGAGTCTTTTCCGCCCGAAATGCAAACGGCGATCTTGTCGTGAGGTTTTATGAGTTCGTAATTGACTATCCCCTTGGCGAACTTGCCGAACAACTGCTTATGGAATTTTTTGCGAATGCTCTCCTCCACCCTCGCGGCAACGTCGTCGTCGGCGCGCTCTATTTTCCGTCGTAGCCATTCCACATAACCGCCTTTGAGATCGTAAGCGTCATAGCCCATTTCGCAAAGCGCCTCCGCGATCTCGCCGCTTATAACTCCGCTTCTGCAACAAACTACGAGTTTTTTCCCTTTGGGCAGGTCCGCCGCGAACACCTTGTCCACGGGGATATTTATCGAGTTCGGGATATGACCGTAAAGATAGGCGTATTCATCTCTTACGTCTATTATAACAATATCTGCTGTATCGAGTTCATCTACGTTCATTTCTCGCATGGTAATTTATATAATATCATTTTCGCGCGCATTTGTCAACACGATCGGATCTTTTAAGATATTCTTGCTGAACCGTTTCCAGGATCTCGGTCGCCTGAACGGGCAATCGTCCGAGGTGATCGGGTCCGATATTGATAAGATAGTTTATGCCCGTCTTTTCGAGTTTGAGCCTTGTGGCGAGGATCTGTTCGGGGCTTTTCCAATCGGTATAAGCCGTCGTATAACCCCACGAGCTGTTGAGCGTGCAAGCTGATTCGTAAAGCCCGTACGGCGATCTTTTCGCACCCCATATATCATTATAGTCGTTCGTCTGAACGTCGGGATCGGGTAATTCGTCGGGGATCTCATTGTCGCCGAGGGACACATAGTCGTATATCCCGTTGCCCAAACGCGAATTTATAAGGCAATCCGGCTGTAAACTTTTGACCAGCTCGTAAATTTCCTTGCTGTGTCGCTGAGTGGAATCGAGCGGCATATCGAACCAGGCGGTAAATATTTCGCCGTAACCCGTCATCAATTCCTTTATCTGCGGCAAGATCTTGTTGTAAAAGCAGATCTCGTAATCTTTTTCGCTTTTGTCGGGAAAGTCCCACGAGTTTTCCCAGGAAACGCCCGCCGCGCCCGCAGGATCGGTCTTATAGCCGCCGCCGTGCTTTTCGTGCCAATCTATGACCTGCGAATAATATATCCCGAATTTGAGTCCGTGTCGTTTGCACGCCGCCGAAAGTTCCCCCACTATGTCGCGCCTAAACGGCGAAGCGTCAAAGACGTTGAACCTATCCGCGCGGGAACGGAACAGCGCAAAACCCTCATGGTGCTTTGCCGTCAAAACAATGTACTTCATGCCGCATCGACATGCAAATTCGCATATTTCGTCGGCGTCGAAATATATGGGGTCGAATATCGACGCAAGTTTTTCCATTTCGGCGTTGGGGATCTGCATCATGCACTCTATCCATTCGGCGTAATGCGGTCCGCGTTTGCCTCTGTAACAGCCGCCGAGCAGCGAATAAAGTCCGAAATGGAGCATAAGCCCGTATTTTGCCTCTTTGAATTCTCTTATCGGGTCCATCGTTTTACCTCTTTGCGATTTTTTGCTCTTTGCCGTCCACATAGACTGCCTTTATGCCGAGATCCTTATCGAGCAAAACAAGGTCGGCATTGCGTCCCACTTCTATGATGCCCGCGTCGAGCCCCACCGCCTTTGCGGGCGCAGTGGAACAGGCGTAGACCGCTTCTTGCAACGAAAAGCCGAATTCGACTGCGTTTCGCAGTTCGTCCATAAGCGTGACCGAAGAGCCTGCAAGCGTTCCGTCATGCAAAGTGGCTTTGCCGTTTTTTACAGTTATCGGTTGACCGCCGAGTTCGTATTCGCCGTCGGGCATGCCCGTGTGACGAAGCGAATCGGACACAATGTTTATCTTGTCGCCGAAAAGTTTGCGAGCCGCGCGCAAAACAGACTGATGAATGTGCAATCCATCGCATATGAGTTCCACGCTCGCCCCGCTGTCGAGAGCCGCGCCCACAACGCCCGGCGCTCTGTGCAACATGGGAGGCATGGCATTGAACAAGTGCGTAACGTGCGTCGCCCCCGCCGAAAAAGCCGCCATCGCCGTCTGATAATCGGCGCAAGTATGTCCTATTGAAACAGTCGTGCGGCGGGAAACTTTTTCTATAAATTCCATCGCCCCGTCCTCTTCGGGTGCGACCGTAACAAGGCGAATGGAATTGCCGCTCGCATCGTTGAGCCTGTCGAACATTTTTTCGTCGGGCTTATGCAGATCTTTCGCCGCCTGCGCGCCGCGTTTGGCATAGCTCAAAAACGGACCTTCGAGATGTACTCCGCCGCATTTTGCGCCCGAGCCGTCGTATGAGCGTATGGCTTTCATGGCGCGAAGAAGCGTTTGCTCGCCAAGCGTCATGGTGGTGGCGAGAAAGGTCGTTACGCCGTGTGAAACATAGAATGAGCCGAGCCGAGCCATGCCGTCGACGTCGCCGTCCGAAAAGTCGTCGCCCATTGCGCCGTGCGTATGGATATCCACAAGCCCGGGGATAACATAACCGCCTTGCGCGTCTATGCCGTCGCCGTCCGACTTCCCTATTTTTTCTATTTTGTCGGAAAAACTTATATCGCCCGCGACGAAATTTCCGCCCGTAAAGATATTTGCGTTTTTGATAAGCATGTCCTACTCCTTTAACTCGGGAAGCGACGCTGCCGTGACCGATTGTCCCAATCTTCTGAATTTTTCGTCGGGCAATCTCGGTTCGGTTTTTCCGTAAACTTCGGGATATTCTTTCAAGACCTCTTTTGCGGTGGACAGAATGAGATCGCCGCCCTTGCCGCTCATCACGCGCCCCAACAAAAGCACGTTTTTGCAATGATACAAGTCATAATAAAAAGCAAGCGTGTGTCCGAGATACGTTCCTATCGTCCTATAAATGTCCGCGGCGGCTTTACTGCCCTCCTCCATAGCCTTCTGAACGATTTTAAGATTTTCGGCGGGCGAACTTCCGTTCAATTCCATTCCCGCTGCGGGCGCAAGTTTTATCACGGCGTCCTGCGAAAAATACTTTGCACCGCAACCTATATCGCCGCTCCATTCGTCCAAAGTCGCGTCCAAGCTCGCGTCAACGGGCACAAAGGCAAGTTCGTTGAGCCAGCCCGTTATGCGTCCCGAATCGTCGACAAATCCGCCCGCTTCGCTCGTGCCCATGGCTATGCCCAGAACGCTGTTTCGGTCAAGGCTCATGGCGCCAGCGAGCGCGGACACGTCGCCGTCGTTTATCACCGAACAAGGCACGGGACCGAACAGGTCCCTGACGGCGCGCAGATATATGTCCTTGACCTCTTTGTCGTATCTTTTTTCGTCGACCTTGATAAAGAGCGACGCTTTCATCGCGCGATCGTTTATCATCACTCCCGCGGAGGATATCCCCACCGCGTCCACGCGCGGCAAATGCGCGGCAGCAGAAGATAGCGCCGAAACAATGCCGTCGTAATGATAACTCGGATCGGAATTGAGTTTGGGGTACCAGACCACTTCTTCGGTAAACACAGCCTTTCCGTCTATGACCGCGCTCACTTTTCTGTCGCTCCCGCCCGCGTCGAAACCTATGCGACAGCCGTTTGTGTGCCCGCCGATCTTTTTCGCCGTATCGCGAAAAGCGGGAATATCGTCGGTAAGCACTGTTTCAAAGGGGCGTTCGTAAACTTCGGACATGAATTTTGCGTCAAATTCGCGCTCGCCGCCACGAGCGAACGAGCTTTTCACGATATCGTACACTTTTGCGTTGTCGGTGTAAATTTTGTAGCCGCCCTTTACCCACAGCAAAGTTTTGATGAGCCTTTTTATATAAAACTCATCGGCGGCTCTCATATCGGGCGTTCCGTATATGCGCGCGTTGAACGTGGCGATCTGCTCGCCCCGTTCGACCGCTATCCTTATCGGCTTATCCGCTCCGACCGAATAAGCCTTGTTAAATGCATATATGGGTATGAATTTCTCGTCGAGAGGCGGGATATTGCGGGGTTCGATCTTTATTCCGAAAAGTTCCATTTCAGTCGTCCCCGAACGCGCTCAAAGCGTCCTTGTCGCCCACCAGAATGACATTTCGGTGGAGTTGAAGCGCCGACGCGGGCACCTTGGGCGTAATAGGTCCGTTGAGCGCCGCGTCGATTATTTGCGCCTTGTCCTTTCCGCTGACAAGCAAAAGGATCTTTTTCGCCTGCATTATGGTCTTTATGCCCATTGTGACGGCAAAGCGCGGCACAAGGTCATTCGATCCAAAGAAGCGGGAGTTGGCGGCTATCGTGCGCGCGTCCAACTGCGTCACATGCGTGCCTTTTTCAAAGACGTCGCTCGGCTCGTTGAATCCGATATGTCCGTCATGGCCTATCCCCAACACCTGAATGTCTATTCCGCCCAAATCTTCTATGAGGCGATCGTACCTTTTGCACGCCTCGTCCGAAACGTCCGTGCCGTCGGGCACATGGGTGTTTTTCGGATCGATATTTATATGATCGAACAGGTTCTTTTGCATGAAATACCTGTAACTCTGCTCGTTTTCGGGCTTTAATCCCGCGTATTCGTCGAGGTTGACCGTCCTTATCCTATTAAAGTCGAGCTTTTTTGCCGCATAGCGCGCCGACAATTGTCGGTACATGCCTATGGGCGTGGAGCCCGTGGCAAGTCCGAGCACGCTTTCGGGATCCGTCGTTATCTGCTCGGCAACAATATCCGCGGCGATCCTGCTCATTTCTTCGTAATCGGGTGCAACGTAAATTTTCATAATATCCTTCTTTCGGTCCTATTCGTATTATTTCGACAAAGTTCTGCAAATTTTGACTATCATTTCGCCGCTCCCCACATTGTAACCGCTGCAAGCGTAGACCGCGTTGAGTTTTTTGTCGCAAACGATTATCAAGGGAAGTTTTTCGGGATCGAGGAACAATCTGCGCGCCAACGGCTCCGTGTTACCAAAGTCGTAATACACCTTTATGTTTCCGAACGTATCGAGCACCTTTGAAAGTTTTTCGTTTTTGAGCGAGCCCGCGCCTTTGAGCATGAACGAAATATCGACGGGAAGCGATGCAAATTCTTTCTCTTTTTCGAGCAGTTCGTTCAGGATATGTTCGGTCGGTTCGGTGCCCTCGTCAAGCCACATGAGCACGGACGGGCGCACGGTAAGTTGGCTGCCATAAACCGTTTTGCCGCTGCCGTCCTTTACGGTGAAGTCGTCGAGCGCATAATCAAACAACATTTCGGAGAGGTCGGCGGCGAATTTGTGAAGTTTTATCCTCTTCGTTTCGCCCGCGCCAAGCACAAAAGTATACTTGCTCGAATGCAAATTTCCGTTTGGCAATCTGTTGTCCGTTATCACGCGATATTGCCCGCTCATAACGGGAACTTCGAGCGTATTGCCCTGCCAAGTCTGCGAAGAAAGGTCGAGATCGCGATAATCGCCGTCTGCAAACACGGCTATCGCGAAGTCGGCAAAATATTGATATTCTTCATCGCCTTTTTCGAAAACAATGTAGCTGTCGTTTTCCTGCGGCATTTCCACGGGCACGAATCGTTTTCCGTCGTAGTATTCGATAAGCATGGTGACGGGATTCATTCTCGCCGCTATGCCCAGCGTTCTGCAAACGGAAACGAAAAGTATTTTTTGCGAAAGCGCGTTTGCGTTTTTCACCGTCAAAGCGCCCACAGGCTTAGTCACTTGCCCGTATTCTATCGAGCCGTCGTAACGGATATTCTTCTTTATATAGTCCCATATTTTTTCGGGCGAACGCAAAAACAGCTTTTTCCGCTCTTCGGAGAAATACTCGGCGATGAACTTTCTGTTTAAGGAAAGATGCTCTAAGTAAACGCGCGGACATAAAACGTATTTATCGAATATCTCGCTGTTGTCGTCATAAGGAGCCGCATATTCCATAGCCTCTTTAAGCACTTCCGTACGGACGTCGCGCATATCCTTTTCCGTCAGAGTGGCAAGTATTCGCTCCTTGTAAGCGGGCGCAAACTCCTCGTCCTCCAAAAATCCCACAAGATCGTCGAAGTGCCCGCGGCTTAGGTAAAGCATATCGCGCACCCGCTGCCCGTAGCCGTATTTTGCAATGAGTTCGTTTGCTCTGTTTTCGTCGAACATCGCTTTCACGCGCTCGGCGCGCTTTTCATTGGCGGCGGCGGTCTTGATCGCGCATGTCTTCTTTTGCTGCTCGGTGGGTCTGACGCCCTTTATCACACCGTCGGCTGGCGCTATGGAAACAAAGTCCTCCCACACGTCGTAATTTATCCGCTGAGGCTCCAAAATCATTTCCACTTCGTCCGCGTCGGGCGTATAGACCATTTTTTCGCAAACGATTCCGTCTTTTTTTATCTTGACGTTTATGCTGCCCAGCCCGCAAGTGATATATGCCTTGCCGTTTTCGTCGGTAGTCATCTCGGCGGCGTCGAATATATGCGAAAGGTTCAAAAGTCCGAAGGACACCTTGACGCCGCTTATCGGCTTGACGCCGTCGGTGACTTTTACGGTCAATCTTTTGGTGCAAGCGTAAGTATTCAGAACGTTGTATTTGTACGCCATGCCGAGGCGTGCGGCAAGTTCCTCGCCGGGTATACTGTCAAAACTCGTAGCCTGTATGAGCATGGCGCGCCCCGACGCATTTGTAAACCACCCCTTGTCGAGCACTTCTTCCGGCTCGCACGCGCCCAAAAAATGCCACCTGCCCTCGCACCAGACTTCCACCCAGGCGTGATTGTCGTCGCAATGCGCCCACCGCGGCGTGACCACCTGTCTTGCGGGAATGCCCAGCGAACGAAAGACGTTGACTGCGAAAACCGCCTCTTCGCCGCATCGTCCGAACGCCGAATAATACGTTCCGAGCGCGGAAAGCGTTCTGTCGTCGGTAGAAACATACATGACGTTTTCGGCGTTGAAATAGTTCGCCTCGATTATCGCCTCGCGCGTCGACATTCCATTTACGCGTCCATGCAAAAGATCGTAAAAGAACTTGCGGCAATCGCACAATTCTTCGCTCGAAACGCGTCCATGCAATACATAGCAACGGAAAATATCGTCTGGGACGTCCTTGCAAAACGGCGAATTTTCCCTCAAAAACACGCCGTGCTCGGCAAACGAAAGGAAGAGCGAAAAATCATAATTGGCTATGTCGCTCATGGGGCTGTGCGCATACAACCATTTCAGCGCGACGATAACGTCCTGCGAATAGGTCCTTTCGGCTTCGCCGAGGCGGGACAATATTTCTCTTTCCTTATCCTCGCCCGCAAGTTCGAGCAATTTATAAAATTCGTCATCAATGTCCGCCGTAGTCTTTTGGGTAAATATCATAATTTCCTCCTGTTTTAAAGCGAATGAACTATCTGCGCGCATTCGCGAAATTCCCGTTCGTCCGTACGCCATATCTCGTACTCCGACAATGTAGGCAAGCCCATAAATACCGTATCCTTACGGTATTTCATTCCGCTGTCGATAGGTTTCTTGCGACCTGTGGTGTGAAAAACCACTATGCCCGTATAGTCGTGTACCTCGCGAATGTTCCATTTCTTCACTCCGCAGCCCGCCATTATATCTATCCTGCCGTTCGCCCGCGCGTAAAGTTCTTTCAGCAATTCCTTGCCCTTTACGACGTCCGATTGCTGTCCCGACGTGAGAATGGTCTTGCAACCGAGTTCGATAGCAGCTTCCATAGTGGCGAACGGATCGCGCGACATATCGAAAGCTCGGTGCAAAGTTATGTCCATATTGCCTGCGCGATCTATCATGCGCGCCATTTTTTCCTTGTCGAGTTCGCCGTCCTCGGTAAGAGCGCCTATCACCACTCCGTTGGCGCCGTTGTCCCTGAAAAATTCGATCTCTTTGCACATTTCTTCCATTTCGATATCCGAATACAAAAAATCTCCGAAACGCGGACGGATCAAGACGTTTATCTTAACGTCGAAGTCGCGTTTGACCTGTTCGAAAACGACATGCGACGGAGTGGCTCCGCCTATCGCAAGATGAGCGCAAAGTTCGAATCTGTCCGCGCCTCCGTCGGCTGCGGCTTTGCAAGATGCGTATGAATCCACACATGCTTCGATAAGAGGTTCGTTCATAAAATATGATCTCCCATATAGGCAAATTTCATAAAGTATTTTATCATATGGCAAGATCTAAGTCAATAAAAAGCAAATTGATAAGCACACAAAAAAAGAGTTTTTTCACAATGCGGCAGACTACAAAAAAACCGCTTCGGCATTACCGAAGCGGAACTTTTTACAAGATAACTTGAATTTGTTATTATTGAATGCCCTGAGCCAACATAGCGTCTGCGACTTTCTCGAAGCCTGCGATGTTAGCGCCCATTGCGAAGTTGTCCTTATGACCGTACTTCTCTGCGGCAGCAGCCATGTTATGATAAATGTTGTTCATCATTGCATGAAGTTTGCTGTCAACTTCCTCTGCCGTCCAGGAGAGGCGCATGCTGTTCTGGCTCATTTCGAGAGCAGATGTTCCTACGCCGCCGGCGTTAGCTGCCTTAGCGGGAGCGAAGAGCATACCCTTTGTGCTCTGGAATACTGCGATAGCCTCGTTGTAGGAAGGCATATTTGCAGCCTCGATCACGCAACGGCAACCGTTCTTGACGATCTCTTTTGCATGAGCAACGTTGATATCGTTCTGTGTTGCGCACGGAATAGCGATGTCGGTGGGAACGCTCCAAACGCGGAGTTCGTCCATGGACTTCGTTTCGAAGTACTTTGCCTTCGGATGATCGATAAGGTAATCGGAGATACGAGCACGCTTAACTTCTTTGAGGATACGAACTGCTTCTACATCTACGCCGTTTTCGTCGAGGATCCAGCCGTTGCTGTCGGACATTGTAAGGACCTTAGCGCCGAGAGCGGTAGCCTTTTCTGCGCAGTAGATAGCGACGTTGCCAGAACCGGTGATGGTAACTCTTTGTCCCTTGAACGATTTGCCATGATCTTGGAGCATAGCTTCGCCGAGATAAACAACGCCGTAGCCGGTAGCCGGAGTTCTGATAAGCGATCCGCCGTAGGTAAGACCCTTGCCGGTAAGAACGCCTTCATAGAGTTTTGTGATCCTCTTATATGTTCCATAGAGGTAACCTATTTCACGTCCGCCTACACCGATATCGCCTGCGGGAACGTCGATGTCAGCGCCGATATGACGATACAACTCGGTCATAAAGCTCTGGCAGAAACGGAATACTTCCGCGTCGCTCTTGCCCTTGGGATCGAAGTCTGCGCCGCCCTTGCCGCCGCCGATGGGGAGGCCGGTCAAGCTGTTTTTGAAGATCTGCTCGAAGCCGAGGAACTTCAAAATGCTGAGGTTTACCGAAGGATGGAAACGAAGACCGCCCTTGTAAGGTCCGATAGCGTTGTTGAACTGTACTCTGTAACCGCGGTTGACATGGGGAACGCCCTTGTCATCGGTCCAGGGAACTCTGAACATGATCTGACGATCGGGTTCTACAAGACGTTCAAGCAAAGCATTTTCACGATATTTCTTTTCGTTAGCTTCGATGACCTGAGAAAGAGTGTCAAGGACCTCTTTGACAGCTTGAATGAATTCAGGTTGACCCTGATTCTTTTTTTCAGTCATTTCAAGAACTTCTGAAATGTAAGACATAATAATTTATCCTCCATAGGAAAATTTTTAATTGCAGATTTATTATAGTATTTAAAATTGCCAATGTCAACTGAAAATAGCGATTTTTATGCGGGTACAGACATATTTTTTTAGTATTTGACCGAAAAAATCATTATTCTCGTCTTTGCGGCAGACTTTTGCGCCGATCAACGCTTTTTGTTTTTCAAATCGGAAACGGCTTGTGCGATCGTCGCCTTGCCGTCTTTTCCGTATCGGTTGGCTTCGGCAAGGTTTTTTACGCCGTGGGACAAGCAGCCCGCGCCGCCCATACAGCCGCCCTCGCACGCCATGCCCTCGATAAAGTTCGCGCTGAGAGCGTTTTTGCTCTTTCTCAAAAGCGCCGCATGGCACTCCGAAATGCCGTTGCAAACGCACGGCTCGATATGGAAATCCGACTTTAACTCTTTCAGCCCTTGTTTGACCGCTTCGGCAACTCCGCCGCTGCGTGCAAAGATCCTGCCGTAGTACGACGCGTCCAGAAGTTCCTCGTCGCGAAGCGAGGAAATGTCTATATCCCTGCTGTCGAAAAGCGCTTGAAGTTCTTCAAACGTCAACACCTCGTCGATATAAGGGCTCACCTCTTCGCGATTGCGTTCGGCTTTTTTCGACGTGCAAGGTCCTATAAATACGATCTTGGCGTCGGGCTCTTTTTCCTTTATGAACTTAGCGACGGTCGCCATAGGCGAAAGATTGTGCGAAACATAAGGAAGAAGTTCGGGGAAATTTTTGTTGATATATGCCACGAACGAGGGACAGCACGAACTTATCAGAAATCCCTTTTCGGCAAGTTCCGCAGCCTCCGACTCCGCAACCATATCGGCTCCGAGCGCGGCTTCGGTGACGTCGGTAAATCCGAGTATTTTCAGTCCCGAAACGACCTGACCGACGCGAGCGTATGTAAATTGATTGAAGATCGAGGGCGCGACCAAGGCATAAAGAGGCTTCGTCCCCGCCTTTAACAGTTCTATAACGTTGAGAATGAACGACTTATCCATTATTGCGCCGAACGGGCATTGATATATGCACGCGCCGCATTCTATACATTTGTCTGTATCTATCGAAGCCACGTTATCCTCGTTTATGGAGATCGCCCCTATTTTGCAAGCGACAATGCACGGACGCTTGCGATTGGCGATAGCATTGAACGGGCACACGGACGCGCACTTGCCGCACTCGACGCACTTTGTCTTGTCGATATGAGCCGCATGGGCATAATCGAAAGATATGGCATCCATTCGGCAAACGCTCTGACATCTGTGCGCAAGGCAACCGCGACACGACGCCGTGACTTCATAGCCTGCGGCGGGACATTCGTCGCAAGCGATATCTATTACCTCGATCATATTGGAATTGTTCTTGTTGCCGCCCATTGCGAGTTTGACGCGCTTTTTGAGTATCGCGCGTTCCTTATAAACACAGCAGCGCATGGTGGGGATCTTGCTGGGATGGATTATCCTCGGGATCTCGGGCAAATTCTCTTCGAGGGTGCCGTCAAAAGCCTGCTTTGCCACTTCGCGCAAAACTCTGTATTTTAAGTTTTCTACATATGTATCGAATTTTCTGTCCATAAATTCATTATATTATAATGTTTTGAGTTTGTCAACATATTTTGCCTTAAAAAAATTTTGCAAACCGATGACAAACAATTCGATATTTATAACGCACATCTTTGTTTTTTTGTTGCTTTTTGTTTGCAATGTTGTTATAATTAAGAAAAATAAACACAGGAGAGCAAAGCAATGAAAGAGATCAAAAGACAATTTTTAACAGGCGAACGCAGCCTTTTCGCCGCAAAAGACCTCTACATAGAGGACACGACTTTCGGCGACGGCGAATCCCCGCTCAAAGAAGCGCGCGGCATAACGCTCGAAAACGTCATGTTCAAGTGGAAATATCCGCTTTGGTACTGCAAGGACGTCAAAGTCAACAACTCGTATTGGTTCGAAATGGCGCGCTCGGGAATATGGTACACCGACAACATAAGCATGACCAACACCGTTGTGGAAGCGCCCAAGAACTTTCGCAGGGCAAGCAACATTTATCTCGAAAACGTACAATTCCCCAATGCCGCCGAAATGCTTTGGTCGTGCCGCAACATAAAGATGAAAGACGTCACGGCAAAAGGCGACTATTTCGGTATGAACAGCGAAAATTTGGAAGCGGACAACTTTGTCCTCGTGGGCAACTATGCCTTTGACGGAGCGAAAAACGTGACCGTGCGAAACAGCAAAATGCTCTCGAAAGACGCGTTCTGGAACATCGAAAACGCCACCGTGACCAACTCGGTCATCTTAGGCGAATACCTCGGCTGGAACTCCAAAAACCTCACTTTTATCGACTGCACGATAGAAAGTCTGCAAGGGCTTTGCTATATCGACAACCTCGTAATGAAAAACTGCAAACTCATAAACACAACGCTCGCATTCGAATACTGCTCGGACATCGACGCCGAGATCACGGGTAAGATAGACAGCGTGCTCAATCCCACAAGCGGAAAGATAACCGCCGATCATATCGACGAACTTATCATACAAAAGGACAAAATAGATCCGAGCAAGACCAAGATAATAATAAGAGGCGACAAATAAATGTTCGACTTCGACAACGTACCGAACAGACGCGGCACCTCGTCGCTCAAATGGGACGTAAAAGACGGCGAACTTCCCATGTGGGTAGCGGACATGGATTTCCCCGCTCCGCCCTGCATAAGGGACGCCGTTATAAAGAGAGCGGAACACGGGATATTCGGCTACAACGTTGTGCCCGAAGAGTGGTATGATTCCGTAATAAATTGGTGGAGTTCAAGACACGGGATACGCTATGAAAAAGAATGGCTGCAATTTTCGACGGGCATAGTGCCTGCGATATCGAGCATGATCAAACGCCTCTGTAACGTAGGCGACAACGTAGTGGTCCTTACTCCCGTTTACGACATCTTCTTTCACTCTATCGAAAATTTCGGCAGGCACACGCTCGAAAGCAAGCTAAGATACAAGGACGGAAGATACGATATAGACTTCGACGACCTCGAAAGAGCGCTCTCGGATCCTCTGTCCACCGTGATGATCCTATGCAATCCGCACAATCCCATAGGCAAGATATGGAACAGATCCGAACTCGACAGTATAGGCAAGCTATGCTATAAGTACGGCGTGACCGTGATAAGCGACGAGATACACTGCGATATCACGACTCCCGGCAAAGAGTACACGCCCTTTGCCGCCGTTTCGGACGTCTGCCGCGACATAAGCGTGACGTGCGTTTCGGCAAGCAAGGCGTTCAACATAGCGGGACTTCAATCCGCCGCCGTCATTGTCCCAAACCCCACCCTTCGCAACAAGGTCGTGCGCGGTCTGAATTCCGACGAAGTCGCAGAGCCCAACTGTTTTGCCGCCCAAGCGACGATAGCCGCATTCGATAATGGCGGACCGTGGCTCGACGAACTCAACGAATATATCGTAGAGAACAAGCGCTACGCCGCCGAACGGCTGAAAGACGCGCCCGTCCAAACAGTAAAAAGCGAAGCGACATACCTTATGTGGATAGATTGCTCCGAAATAACCGACAACGCCGAAAAACTTGCCGATCATCTGCGCAAAACCACGGGGCTTTATATCTCCGCAGGCAATCAATATCGCGGAAACGGCAACACCTTTGTGCGCATGAACCTCGCCTGCCCCCGCAAAACCTTGTCGGACGGGCTCGACCGCTTTATAAGAGGTACAAAAAGCTACAAAAAATAAATTTACGCCATACAAAAAACAAGTCCGATCTTTCGGACTTGTTTTTTGTAATCGTTTAATTGTTTATTTGCGATCAAACCAATTCGATAACGGCTGTTTCGGCACCGTCGCCGCGACGATAACCGGTCTTGATAACTCTCGTATATCCGCCGTAATGATTGTTGCTATTCTTTGCTCTTTCGTCGTACTTGGGCGCATACTCGTTGAAGATCTTCTCCACAAGCGGGTGCTTGATATTGTGAGTACGCTCTTTGAAAGACGCGATGGACTCCTTTTCCTGACGAAGTTCGGGAACATCGTAGATCACTCTCATTATCGAGCGGCGGGCTGCAAGTTTTTTGGGTCCGTCGTTTACGAGTTCGACCTGAATCTCCTTACCGTCCTTTTTGCGTGTTTCGATCTTTTTTACCGTATCGCGATAAGTTGCGATAGCCTTTGTCAAGATCTTTTCAGCCATGCGAGAAACCTCTTTTGCACGGTCGACCGTTGTTTCTATACGTCCGTACCACAACAATTGCGTCGTCTGATTTCTGAGCAGCGCCATTCTTTGGTCGGTAGGTTTTCCTAATTTTCTCTGTTCCATTGTTGTTTCTCCTTATTCTTCATTGCTCTTTAATCCCAAGCCGTAACTGTGCAACTTGGCGATAACTTCGTCCAACGATTTGCGACCGAGATTTCGGACTTTGAGCATTTCGTCCTCGGTTTTCTTCGTCAGATCCTCAACGGTATGGATATTGGCGCGTTTCAGGCAGTTGTAGCTGCGAACGGACAGATCCATATCTTCGATATTCATTTCGAGTATCTGCGTCTTGGGATTGGCTTGCGATTCTATCAAAATGCCGTATTGGCTCATTGTGTCGCTAAGCGAAACAAACAACTTTATGTGAGCCTCGATAGCCTTGGCGGCAAGCGACAGTACGTCGCGAGCGGAAAGCGAGCCGTCGGTCTTTACCTCGATAGTCAGTTTGTCGTAGTCGATGCTCTGACCTACGCGGGTGGTCGTGACCGAATAGCTTGCGGCTTTGACCGGCGTAAAAATAGAATCTATTGCAATATAGCCTATCGGTTGAGAAGCGTCCTTGTTGTTCTCGGCAACGACATAGCCGCGACCTTGACCTACAAAGAGTTCCATATTGAGTTTTGCGCCCTCGTCGAGCGTGCAAATGTAAAGCTCGGGGTTGAGGATCTCGATCTCGGGGTCCTGCTCTATATCCGCAGCAGTGACTATCCCCGGTTCGCTCTTTTCGATCTTCAAACTCTTTTTTAAGGAGCGATCGGAATAATTCGCTTTAAGGTTAAGACCTTTAAGGTTGAGAATTATATCCGCAACGTCCTCTTTGACGCCTTTGATCGTGCTGAACTCATGGCTGACGCCTTCGATCATGATCCCTACGACGGCAGTACCCGGCAAAGCCGACAAAAGCACCCTTCTCAGAGCATTTCCCAAAGTTATACCGTAACCACGTTCCAAAGGCTCTACGACAAACTTTCCATATCTAAAATCCGCGCTTTCCTCCAATGTGATTTCCGGCCTTTCGATTTCCATCATTATAAATCATTCTCCTTATTTAGGTATGCTTTGATATAAAAATCAAATATTACTTGGAATACAACTCAACTATAAGCTGTTCATTGACATTAAGGTCTATATCCTCACGCTTGGGAAGCTCGATTATCTTGCCGACAAATGTTTCGGTGTTGAAGTCGAGCCACTTAGGCATAACGATCTTGGCGCCTCTGAGTTCTTTGAACATTGCGTTATCTTGCTTGCTCTCCTTGATAGCTATTTCATCGCCCGCCTTAACAATAAAGCTGGGTATATTTACGGTCTTGCCGTTTACCGTGATATGTCCGTGATTGACGATCTGACGGGACTGAGCGCGGCTGCTGCCGATACCCATACGGTAAATAACGTTGTCCAATCTGCATTCGAGCAACATGAGCATGTTTTCGCCGGTAACGCCCTTGATACGGGTAGCGCGGTCGTAATACGAACGGAACTGCTTTTCGAGCAATCCGTATGCTCTCTTTGCCTTTTGCTTTTCACGAAGCTGAACGGCATATTCCGAATTCTTCTTTCTTGCTGCGCCGTGCTGTCCCGGAGGAACCGGTCTACGCTCCATGGCGCACTTTTTGGAGGTGCAACGCTCCCCTTTCAAGAAAAGTTTTTGACCTTCTCTTCTGCATTTTTTGCAATCTGCACATCTGATCCTTGCCATAATTGTTTATGCTCCTCCTTATACTCTGCGGCGTTTGGGCGCTCTGCATCCGTTGTGCGGAATGGGCGAAACGTCGGTAATGGACGTAACCGCAAGACCTGCCACTTCGAGCGCGCGAATGGAAGATTCGCGTCCGGAGCCGGGGCCCTTTACGAACACGTCAACGCTTTTAAGTCCGTGCTCTTTGGCAACGGCGGCGGCTTTTTCGCAAGCCTGTTGTGCCGCGAACGGCGTGGATTTTCTCGAACCCTTGAATCCGAGAGCGCCCGCGCTGCATTGCGTGATGGCGTTGCCTTGGTCGTCGGTAACGGTTATAAGCGTATTGTTAAAAGAGGATTGGATATGGACCTGTCCTTTCTCTATATTTTTGGTTATCTTTTTTCTTGTAGTAGTCTTTTTAAGTGCCATGATACTGCCTCCTACTTCTCCTTCTTGGCTCTGCCGACCGTACGCTTCGGACCTTTACGAGTCCTTGCGTTCTGCTTGGTGCTCTGTCCTCTTACGGGCAAGCCCTTTCGGTGACGGACGCCGCGATAGCAGCCTATTTCCATAAGCCTTTTGATATTAAGGGCATGTTCACGATGAAGATCGCCCTCGGTCTTAACATTATGTTCGATATAAGTTCTGAGCGCGTTGACTTGATCTTCGGTCAAATCTTTAACACGAATATCCGGATCGACTCCGGTTTCTTTCAAAATCTTATTTGAGAGAGGTCTGCCAATGCCGTAAATATAGGTAAGCCCTATTTCTACGCGTTTCTCTCTCGGCAAATCAATGCCGGCAATTCTTGCCATTTCGTTTTCTCCTTATTGAAAATAATATAATAATATCAAATATATAAGCCTTAGCGCCGCTTTTGGCATGCCTGGAATGCTGCATGACAAAATAAGACGAGTATATTCAATTTATATCCTTGTTAGCCTTGTCTTTGTTTGTGGTTGGGGTATTTGGAGCAAATAACCATGACCTTGCCATGTCTTTTGATGACCTTGCACTTATCGCACATGGGTTTTACGGATGTCCTGACTTTCATAACTTGATTCTCCTGAAAAAAATTAGTTTTTGTTTCTGTAAGTGATTCTGCCCTTGGTTATATCATAGGGGGACATTTCTATCTTAACTGTATCGCCTTCGAGGATCTTGATATAATGCATTCGAATTTTGCCCGAAATGGTGCAGGTAACGATATGACCGTTACTCAGCTTGACCTTAAAGGTCGCATTTCGCAAGCACTCAACGACAGTGCCTTCGGCTTCGATGTTATCTTCTCTTGGCATTTTGTTCCTCCAATAATATAATCTTTTTTATCGATATATCGTCGCAAGTCGCGTCCGTTTTGCATACGAACTTCAAATGCTTTCTTCGTTTCAGCTTGGGATCGTCGACAGATCTGCGAATGCCGTCGGCGACGAGCACAAAGTCGTCGCTGAGTTCGGCTATGACGATATAATATCTGTTTTTGTCGTGACCCATAAGGCTTATTGCCATATCGCCTTTTGTCAAGGTCACATTGCACAATTTACCCATTTTGTTATTATAGCATAAATTCAAACTTTTGTAAACCGAATTTGATACATTATTTTATTTACAAAGTTAAAATTTCGACATCTTTATCGGTAATTATTACCGTATTTTCGTAATGCGCGGCGGGCGAACCGTCCCTCGTCCTGCACGTCCAGCCGTCCTTGTCGAACTTAACGTGATGATCTCCGAGAGTTATCATCGGCTCTATCGCGAGCGCAAAGCCTTTTTTGAGAGTAAAGCCTATGCCTGCCGTACCGTAATTGGGAACATTGGGATCCTCGTGCAATCTTCGTCCGATGCCGTGCCCGACCATTTCGCGCACGACGCCGTAACCGAACTTTTCCACATAAGCCTGTATCGCATGGGATACGTCCCCGAGTTTGGCGCCTATCTTTATCTGCTTTACCCCCTCGAAGAACGATTGTTGCGTGACTTCGATGAGTTTTCGCTTTGCCGCGGAAATTTCACCTACCGCGAACGTCCTTGCCGCATCTCCGTGAAAGCCGTTTTTGCAAGCCCCGACATCGATGCTGACGATCTCGCCCTCTTTGAGCACGGTGAGCGACGGGATGCCGTGTACCACAACGTCGTCGATCGAAATGCACGTTGCGGCGGGAAAACCGTTGTAATTTTTAAACGACGGCGTTGCGCCCTCGGACAAAATAATGTCCTCGACGATCGAATTCAATTCGAGAGTCGAAATGCCGGGCTTAATATAGGATTCGATCTCTTTGAGAGCCTTGCCGACTATTGCGCCGGATATCCTCATCAGTTCGAATTCTTCATCGTTTTTTATCGTGATCATACAGTGCCTTCTCGATCCTTCCGAAAACCTCATCGATACTTCCGTTGCCGTCGATATCGATCATCTTGCCCTTTTGCTTATAATAAGCGATAATGGGCATCGTTTCCTTAAAATAGACGTTCAACCTTTGCTTGACGATCTCTTCCGTGTCGTCTTTTCTTGTAGTGAGTTTTGCGCCGTCGTCCTCGCAAACGTCGCGAGGATACAACCTTTTGTTGTAATTTTTGCCGCAGACGGGGCACACCAACCGATTGACTATCCTGTCCGTAATAAGTTCGGGATCGACGTCGATATTGAGCACGAAGTCGAGGTCGGTTATGTCTTCGAGAAGTTCCGCCTGAGCAAGAGTGCGAGGATAGCCGTCAAGCAAAAATCCGTCGGCATATTTGCCGAGTTCGGCTTTCAACACTTGGGTCATCACTTCGTCCGGGGCAAGCATGCCGCGCTCAATATATTTAAGCGCGACAAGTCCTACCTGCGTTTTTTCCTCGATATTCTTACGGAGCAAAGCGCCCGTGGAAATATGAGGCAATCCGTATAATTTTGAAATTTTATCCGCCTGAGTGCCTTTGCCGGCGCCCGGAGGACCGAATAAACCGATTTTCATCGTCTACTCCCTTTTATTTTAAGAAGCCTCTCGTCCTCTTCATCATAAGCAGACCTTCGAGTTGCTTATTGAGTTCTATCGCAACGGATACGACGATCAGAAGTCCGGTCGCAGTGAACGCGTTTACCAAACTCTGGTTCGAGAAGCCCAACGCCCTGAACAATACCGACGGAACGATCGCTATTACCATAAGGAACAACGCTCCGAAGAAAGTAAGACGTTTAGACACTCTGTTGAGGTAATCGGCAGTAGGTCTGCCCGGTCTTATTCCCTGAATGGATCCGCCGTACTGTTGCAGATTGCGCGCGATCTCATCGGGCTTGAATTGAATGGTCGTATAGAAATAGCTGAACGCCATTATCAGTAAGCCGAGCAATACGAAGTAAAGAATACTGTCGGTACCAAGCCATTTGGTCCACCAGGCATAGAAGCCTTCGCCGAGTTTTTCGGGCGATGTAACCATTCTGGCTATCATCTGCGGGAAAGTAAGCAGCGCCGTCGAGAAGATTATGGGCAATACTCCGTTGGCATTCAACTTGATGGGGATATTGCTCGATTGTCCGCCGTACTGTTTACGACCCTTGACCTGCTTTGCGTAATTTACGACTATCTTGCGTTCGGCAAGGTCGATAAATACGATGAACAGGAATATAAGTATGACGAGCACGAGGAAGATTATGAGTTCCCACAATGCCATAGTGCCTGCGTCACCGCCGCCTGCCACCTGTTCGAGCGAAACGAGGATAGCAAGACCTGCCGTGGAAATGATACCTACGAAGATCAGAAGGCTTATGCCGTTGCCCACTCCCACTTCGGTTATCCTGTCGCCCAGCCACATCGTGAACATGGAGCCCGCAACAAGGATCGCCGCGATAAATATAACGACCAAAGTCTTATCGTTTTCGAAGAAGATGCCCGTTACTATCGCGCCCTCGGTCTGAGCCCAGCTTATCGCGATACCCGTCGCTTGCGCTACCGCAAGTATAAGGGTGACCACCTTTGTCACGTTCGAGATCTTCTTTCTGCCGTCCTCGCCCTGACGCGACCAGCGTTCAAGCGCGGGAATGGCGACTGTAAGAAGTTGGACTATGATCGACGCGTTGATGTACGGCGTGATGCCGAGCGCAAGAAACGCACCGTTGCTGAGCGCGTTACCGCCTATTTGCGAAAGCAAGCTGAGCAACGTATCGTTGGCTTGGACCAACGTCGCGGTACCGATACCGGGTATAGGCAGCCAGCAGCCGAACCTATAAAGGAACAGCAAGCCGAGTGTGATAAAGATCTTTGTCCTTATCTCCTTATTTTTAAAAGCATTGATGAGGGTCTTGAACATTATAACACCTCAACTTTGCCACCGATCTTTTCGATCTTCTCCTTAGCCGCCCCTGTAAACTTAGAAGCCTTTACGGTAACTTTTTTGGTGAGCTCTCCGTTACCCAAAACTTTAAGTCCATACTGTTCTGTTTTTTTGATAAGACCTCTTTCTTTGAGCGTTTCGACAGTTACTTCATCGCCATCGTTGAAATTCTTTTCGATAAGATCGATATTGATGATGGTATAGACCTTTTTCCAGGCATTGTCGAAGCCACGCTTGGGAAGTCTGCGCGATAAGGGCATCTGACCGCCTTCGAAGCCGACGCGAACGCCGCCTCCGCTACGCGCCCATTGACCCTTATGACCCTTTGTAGAGGTTTTGCCGAGTCCGGATCCAATGCCTCTGCCTATTCTCTTTTGAGAAGTGCGAGCGCCGGGAGCCGGAGATAAAGTATGCATTTTCATATTATATTTCCTCCACCGTTACGAGATGTTTGACTACATAAATCATACCTCTTACGGCATCGTTATCGGGACGAATCACCGAGGAGCGGATTTTTGTGAGTCCGAGCGCCTCAACGGTCCTCTTTTGTTTTTCGAGGCGACCGTTCAGGCTCTTTACCAAAGTTATTTTCAATTGCTTTTCCATTATTGCACCGCCTTAACCGAGAATTTCCTCCACGGTCTTGCCGCGGAGCTGAGCGATCTTTTCGGGAGAGCGAAGCGCTTTGAGTCCTTCGAATGTCGCCTTTACGGTATTTATGGGATTACGCGAGCCATAGCTCTTTGTTGTGACGTTCTTTATTCCGGCAAGTTCCACGACCGCTCTCACGCTGCTGCCTGCGATAACGCCTCGGCCTTCGGGAGCGGGCATAAGCATAACTACGCTCTTGCCGTACTTACCTATAACTTCGTGAGGAATGGTGCTTTCGCCTATCGAGATCTTGACCATATTGCGACGTGCGATCTGCTCTGCCTTTTTGATAGCTTCGGGGACTTCGGCTGCCTTACCGCTGCCGATCCCGACGCTGCCGTTTCCGTCGCCTACCACCACGAGCGCGGCAAAACGCATATTGCGTCCGCCTTTAACGACCTTGGTTATGCGATTTACTCCGACAAGTCTCGAAGTGATCCCGTCGTCCTGTTTAACAACTTCTTGTTCTCTCTTAGCCATAATGCTTCCTCCTAAAAATCAAGACCGGCTTCTCTTGCGCCGTCGGCAAGCGCCTTTACTCTGCCCGTATAAAGATATCCGCCTCTGTCGAATACAACGGTCTTTACACCTGCGTCGAGCGCGCGCTTTGCGATAAATTCGCCTACGGCCTTAGCGGCCTGCGTCTTGGTCATTCCCTTTACGTCGATCCCCTTTGCGATAGTGGAGCCCGATGTGATCGTAACTCCCTTAACGTCGTCGATGATCTGAGCGTAAATGTGGGAAGTGCTACGGTAAACGCAAAGGCGAGGCATTTCGGACGTACCTTTAAGGTGCGACCTGATCCTAAGATGTCTTTTGGCTCTTACGCCGTTTTTATTGATCTTGTTTATCATAATGCCCTCCTATTATTTACCCTTTTTGCCTTCTTTGGTGATCACAACTTCATCGCTGTATCGGATACCGTAAGAATGATACGGCTCTACGGGACGCTTTGACTTGATCGTCGCGGCGGTCTGTCCGACGAGTTCCTTGGATATGCCGGAAACTGTGATCGTGTTCTGATCGGGGCAGGTAATGCTTATGCCCTCGGGGATATTGAAGTCGATGGGGTGGCTGTAACCTACGTTGAGCGTGAGTTTTTTGCCGCTGACGGACGCTTTCCAACCTACGCCGTTTACTATGAGCGAACGGCTGAACGGAGTAACTACGCCCACTATCATGTTGTGGATAAGCTGACGATAAAGTCCGTGCTTGCTCCTTACTTCTTTGTCCTCTTTGGTGCGTTCGACATGGACGTGTGCGCCCTCTATCTTAACGTTGATGTTCTTATCCCTGATCTCCTGTGTAAGAGTGCCCTTGGGGCCCTTTACGGTAACGATGTTATCCTTGTAATCAACGGTAACACCGGCAGGAATTGCCACGGGTAATCTTCCTATTCTTGACATATGGACCTCCTACCAGATATAGGCGAGAACTTCGCCGCCTATCTTGTCGGCACGAGCCTGTTTGTCGGTCATAATGCCCTTGGACGTCGAAATGATCGCTATGCCGAGACCGTTGAGCACCTTGGGAAGATCCTGGTAGCCGCAGTAAACTCTCAGACCGGGCTTGGAAATTCTTTTAAGGCTTGTAATGACCCTTTCGTTTTTCGCACCGTACTTTAATGTGATTAGTATATTTTTATGTCCGTCGATATCCACGATTTCGGCGCTCTTTATATATCCCTCGTTTACAAGGATATCCACGATCGCCTTCTTCATTTTGGAATTGGGAACGGTAACTGTATCATGTTTTGCCGTCAACGCATTTCTGATTCTTGTGAGCAAATCCGCTATTGGATCGTTAACTACCATACCTTTACCTCCTTACCAGCTCGACTTCTTAACGCCGGGGATCTCGCCCTTATACGCTAATTTTCTGAAACAAATCCTGCAAATTCCGTACTTACGGAGCACCGCATGCGGTCTGCCGCATATCTTACAACGGGTGTATGCTCGGGTAGAATATTTCGCAGGCTTTTGCTGCTTATTTATCATTGCTTTCTTTGCCATAAATTTATCTCCTTATCCCTGTTAATTCCTGAAAGGCATTCCGAGTTTAACAAGGAGTGCTTTCGCCTCGTCGTCCGTCTTTGCGGTGGTGACCACGCAAACGTCGAAGCCTCTGACTTTTTCGACCTGCTCGTAGGGTACTTCGGGGAAGATGATCTGCTCCTTGATACCTACCGCATAGTTGCCTCTGCCGTCAAAGGATTTGCCGGATATTCCGCGGAAATCTCTTACGCGGGGGAATGCTATCGAAACAAGTTTGTCGAAAAATTCGTACATCTTGTCGCCGCGCAGCGTCACTTTTATGCCTATCGACTGACCCTCACGCAACTTGAAGTTTGCTACCGATTTCTTGGCCTTGCAAAGCACCGCTTTTTGTCCCGCGATAGCTTCGAGTTCGTTCATGGCTATCTGAACGCTTTTGCTGTTATCCTTGATATCGCCGAGTCGCATATTGAGAATGATCTTATCGAGTTTGGGAACTTGCATGGGATTGGTATAGCCGCGTTCCTTGATGAGTGCGGGTACGATCTCTTCGACGTACCTTGTTTTGAGTCTGTTTCTTTTAAGTTCAGCCATAATATCCTCCCATTACTCCGTTTTAGCCGCGTCGCTCTTGCGAGTGCGTTTAACTCTCGAAGAAGTCTTTTCGGTTTTCTCGGTCTTATCCTGCGAAGCGGTCTTGGAAGCTCGCTTTTTCGTGTCTTTCTTTTCCGCTTTTTTAGCGTCTATATCAAAGCCGCACTTCTTGCATTTGCGATGCTTTTTGCCGTCTGCTTCCATCGTTTCGATACGAGTGGTCTTTTCGCACGAAGGGCAAACGAGCATGACGTTGCTGATATGGATATTGCCCTCGGTCTTTATTATATCGCTCTGCTCCTGAGCCGTGCGAGCCTTGTGGTGACGCGATACCATATTGAGATTTTCGACTTTGATAAGTTCTGTTTCGGGATCTACGGCGATGACCTTGCCCGTTTGACCTTTGTCATGTCCTGCAATGATCTTGACCGTATCGCCTTTCTTGATTCGTAAACTCATTATTCGTTCCTCCTACATTACCTCCGGAGCCAAGGATATGATCTTCATATAGTCCTTGTCACGGAGTTCTCTTGCGATAGGCCCGAATATACGCGTGCCTCTCGGTTGCTTTTGCGTATCTATTATTACGGCAGCGTTGTCGTCGAAACGAATGTGACTGCCGTCGGGACGATTGACGCCCTTGTGGCTGCGAACGATGACCGCCCTAACAACGTCGCCCTTTTTGACTGCGCCGCCCGGGGTCGCGCTCTTGACCGAGGCGATGATCACGTCGCCTATATTACCGCAACGACGGAAGGAGCCGCCGAGTACACGAATACACATAATTTCTTTTGCGCCGCTGTTGTCTGCGACTTTCAAATAAGATTGTGGTTGTATCATAAACGTTCTCCTTATTTAGCTCTTTCGACAATGCGATTAAGTCTGAAACATTTGTCCTTGGAAAGCGGTCTCGTTTCCACGATCTCCACGATGTCGCCGACCTTAGCCTCGTTGTTTTCATCGTGAGCCTTGAACTTAGTCGTTGTTTTTATCGTCTTTTTGTACAGAGGGTGCTTGGTATTGTCCCTTACTGCAACAACGATGGTCTTTTCCATCTTGTCGCTTACGACGATGCCTACCCTTACCTTACGGTTGTTTCTTATAAGATCTGCCATATTACCCTCCGATTATGCCTTTTTCGCAAGCTCGCGCTCACGAATAACGGTCTTTACTCTCGCTATGTCCCTCTTGCATCTTTTCAGCTGAGTGGGATTGCTAAGCTGTCCGGTCGCATGGCTGAAACGCAAATTGAACAATTCCTGTTTGAGTTCCGCAAGTTTTGCGGTAAGCTCTTTGTCCTGCAAATCACGAAATGTCGATTTCATTATGCTTCAACCTCCTTGTTCGCGTCAGCGTCTGCATTTACGAGATCTTCCTTACGCGCGAATTTGCACCTTATGGGCAACTTGTGCGACGCAAGTCTTAACGCTTCCTTTGCCACGTCCTCGGGAACTCCCGCCATTTCGAACAGAACTCTGCCCGGCTTAACGACGGCTACCCAAAATTCGGGCGCGCCCTTTCCGGAACCCATACGCGTTTCGGCGGGCTTTTTTGTAACGGGCTTGTGCGGGAAAATGTCTATCCACACCTGACCGCCTCTTTTGATATATCTTGTCATGGCAATACGGGCTGCCTCTATCTGGTTCGACTTGATCCAACCGGGATCGAGAGCCACAAGACCGTAATCGCCGTATGCGATAACGTTGCCCTTGTTTGCCTTACCTTTCATTCTGCCACGTTGAACGCGACGTCTTTTTACTCTCTTAGGCAATAACATCAGTGTTGTCCTCCTTCTTTAAGTTGAGGAATAATCTCTCCCTTGTACACCCAAACTTTGATACCTATCTTACCGAAAGTCGTGTTGGCTTCGGCTTCCGCATAATCGATATCCGCTCTGAGCGTTTGAAGCGGAATGGAACCGTCATGATAACTTTCGCTGCGCGCGATCTCGGCTCCGTCCAATCTTCCCGAAACCATTATCTTGACTCCCTTTGCGCCGCTGCGCATTACTCTGCCCATAGCTTGCTTCATGCTTCTGCGGAAAGAAGCGCGCTTTTCGAGTTGAGCCGCGATATTTTCGGCAACAAGTTGAGCGTCCATATCGGGACGTTTTACTTCCATAATGTTTATATGAATGATCCTGCCCTTGGCAACGACCTTGGAAAGTTCCTTTTTGAGTTGCTCCACGCCTGCGCCCTTTACTCCGATGAGCATTCCGGGTTTAGATGTGAAGATATTAACTACGACTTTGCCCTGAGCCCTCTCTATCGTGGTCTTGGAAATGCCGAACGTATAGTACTTATTCTTTATGAATTCGCGGATCTTGTGATCTTCGACAAGATATTCCGAAAAATCCTTTTTGCCTGCATACCATTGAGCATCCCAACCTTTGATAACGCCGACTCTGAGTCCGTGGGGATTAACTTTCTGTCCCATAATTACTTGTCCTCCTTTTTGGTGTCGAGTATTACCGTGATGTGGCTGGTGCGCTTATCTATGCTGTGCGCTCTGCCCTTGCTGACGGGATTCATTCTTTTGAGAATGGGACCGCCGTCCGCGAAGATCTCGGCAATATAGAGATCGGCTCTCGACAGACCCTTTACTTCCGCGTTTGCGGCAGCCGATTTCACCAGCTTATACACCGCTTCCGCCGAAGCATTGGGAACGGCTTGGAGCATGGCAAGCGCTTCGTTGACGGATCTGCCTCTGATGACGTCTATCACCACTCTGACCTTGCTCGGAGAAATTCTGACATATCTTGCGCGAGCATACGGACGCATTTCCCTTTGCGTTGCGTTTCTCTCTTGCTTTATCTGAGTTCTGCTTTTGCTTGTATTAGCCATATTTGTTCTCCTTATTTGCTCTTGGTCGTCTTTTCGCCGGCATGACCCTTGAAGGTGCGTGTGGGAGCGAACTCGCCGAGCTTGTGTCCTACCATTTCTTCGGTGCAGTAAACGGGAACGTGCTTGCGCCCGTCATGGACCGCAATGGTCTGGCCTATGAATTCCGGGTAAATAGTAGAACTTCTCGACCAAGTCTTGATTACCTTTTTATCCGTTGTATCCATCTGGGCGCAAACCCTTTTATACAATCTTTCCTCTACATAAGGACCTTTTTTCAAACTTCTACTCATAATTTACCTCGCTAATTTATGCGCTTAACAATAAACTTATTGCTGTTTTTATGCTTATTTCTTGTCTTATAACCGAGAGCCGGCTTGCCCCAAGGAGTAACGGGACCGGGACGACCGATAGGCGATTTGCCTTCGCCGCCGCCGTGCGGGTGATCGCAGGGGTTCATAACAACGCCGCGGACTGTCGGCTTGACGCCCATGTGACGTTTACGTCCCGCCTTACCGAGAGAAACAAGCTCGTGATCGAGGTTGCCTACCTGACCGATCGTTGCCTTGCAGGTGAGAAGTATCATTCTCATTTCGCCGCTGGGAAGTCGAAGCGTAGCATACTTGCCTTCCTTTGCCATAAGCTGAGCTGCTGCTCCTGCCGTCTTTACCATCTTTCCGCCTCTGCCCGGTTGCATCTCGATATTGTGAACGAGAGTACCTACGGGAATGGAAGAAAGCGGCAACGCGTTGCCCGTCTTTATATCGCAATCGGCGCCAGAAACGACGGTGTCGCCTACCTGCAAGCCCAAGGGAGCGAGAATGTATCTCTTTTCGCCGTCGACATAGTGCAGAAGAGCGATATATGCGGTGCGGTTGGGATCGTACTCGATCGCAGCCACCTTTGCGGGAACGTTGTCCTTGTCGCGCTTGAAGTCTATAAGGCGCAACATACGGCGATTTCCGCCTCCGATGTGGCGAACGGTGATCCTGCCCACATTGTTTCTGCCGCCCTTACGGTTTATGCTCTTTATAAGCGATTCCTCGGGGGTCGACTTGGTGATCTCGCTGAAAGTGCTGACCGTCTTTTGTCTGGTACCCGGAGTGATCGGTTTAAATCTTTTTATACCCATGTTGTCCTCCCATTAACCTAAGCTCTCAAAGAACTCGATGGCTTTGCTGTCAGCGGTGAGCTGAACATACGCCTTTTTTACGTCGGACGTATAACCCTGGGTACGTCCCTGCCTTTTTAGCTTACCTTTTATATTTACGGTGTTGACCGAAGCCACCTTTACCTTAAAGATCTCTTCGACCGCCTTTTTTATATCCGTCTTTGTCGCGTTGCGATCAACGAAGAAGCCGTATTTCTTGATATTGATGCCCGAATAACTTTTTTCGGAAGTTACGGGTTTTTTGATTACGTCGTAAGCGTTCATGCTTTGTATGCCTCCTCTATTTTTCTGATCGCGGGCACCGTCATAATGCACTTGGCGTTATTGACAAGTTCTCTCACGTTTATCTGCTCCGCGGGAAGAACTTTCGCATAAGGAACATTGTTGATCGCTCTCAAAAACATTTCGTCCTGTCCGTCGATAACGACCAAAACTCTCTTATCTATTTTGAGCGCTTTGAGAATTGCGACCGCTTCCTTTGTCTTTCCGCTCACTTCGAGCTTATCCACAGCGATCATATCGCCGTCGCTGAGTTTTGCGCTGAGCGCGCTCCTGAGCGCGTTGTGTCTTGCCTTTATATTGATCTTTTGCGAAAAATCTCTCGGCTTGGGAGCGAATACGACGCCGCCCTTTATCCACTGCGGAGCCCTTATGGAGCCCTGACGAGCGTGGCCCGTGTTCTTTTGACGCCACGGTTTTTTGCCGCCGCCGCGAACTTCGGTCCTGGTAAGCGTGCATTTAGTTCCTTGTCTTAAATTGTTTGCCTGTGCGACTACCACCTGATGAATGAGCGCTTCGTTGTATTCGACGCCGAACACGCTCGCATCGAGTTCCATATCGCCGGTTTCATTGCCTAACTGATTATAAACTTTAATGCTTGGCATACTCTCCTCCTACTTCTTTACGGCTTCCTTTACCGTGACCAATCCGCCCTTGGGGCCGGGGATAGCGCCCTTTATCAAGAGCACGTTGCGTTCCGTATCGACCTTCAATATTTTGAGGTTCTTTATAGTAACTCTCTCATGACCGTAATGACCGGGCATATGCAAGCCCTTTATCACCTTGCTCGGCGTGCTGTTCGCACCCGTGGAACCGCGTTCCCTGTGAACGGGGCCGGTACCGTGAGTCATTTTAAGACGATGTTGATTCCATCTCTTTATGGCGCCGCTGAATCCTCGACCTTTTGTGATGCCCACAACGTCTACCGTGTCGCCGCCCGCGAAGATATCGCACTTGATAACGTCGCCTACTTTATATTTACCGCAATCGTCGAATCTGAACTCTCTTATGATACGCTTATACGGTACGCCCGCCTTTTTCATCTGTCCTGCGACGGGACGGCTGAGTTTGCGTTCCTCGACGTCCTCGAAGCCGCATACGACCGCGTCATGCGTATCCTTGCCTTTTACCTTTAATCCTACAACCACCAGGGGTCCTGCTTCGACTACCGTTGCGGGGACCGCCAAGCCCGATTCATCAAAAATTTGAAGCATGCCGAGCTTTTTACCCAAAATAGCTTTTTCCATATCTGACCTCCGATGAATTATAACTTGATCTGGATATCTACGCCGGCGGGCAGATCCAACTTCATCAACGAGTCAACCGTCTTGGCCGAAGGACTGTAAATATCAATCAGTCTTTTATGAGTTCTTAACTCGAACTGCTCGCGCGAATCCTTATCTTTGTGTACGGCGCGCAGAATTGTAACTACTTCTCTGTCTGTGGGAAGCGGTATGGGACCGCTTACCTTGATACCCGTCTTTTTGGCCGTTTCGACTATGCGAGCGGCGCTTTGATCGATCAGGTCATGGTCATAAGCCTTTAACTTAATACGAATTTTTTGACTTGCCATTCTTACCTCCATAGCAATCAACCTCGAACAACTCCGTCGTGTGTGTCAAACTCGCCTTTTTGTACGGGCTTATCACAAGCCCTTGCACGAACGCTCCGAGGTCGCACGGCTTTATGCCGCACTTGTCCGCCTGAGTTCTCCGCATCAATGCTAATTTTAATGCGGTAACCTCCGACATCAACCCTTGGCGAGCCACTGTGCATAATGCACAGCTTATCCATTATAATGCAAATGTAAATGTTTGTCAAACGTTTTAAATGCCTTTTGAAAATATTTTTGCTTATTTTTTGTCTTTTTTGCCGCCGCGGACGGGATCCGCAAACAAAAATGATTGCAAAACCCATAAAATTTTGTTTACTTTTATATTCAAAGGTGATATAATTCGATCATCAACAAAAAAAGGAGAATTGATTTATGAAAAAGTTTTTCCGCGAATTCAAAGAATTTATTTCTCGCGGCAGCGTCATGGATCTTGCCGTCGGCGTTATCATCGGCGGAGCATTCACGGCGATCGTGACCTCGCTCACCAACAATATTTTGATGCCCCTTGTCAATTGCTTCCTTTTGCTCATAACGGGCGGCAAGGGTCTTACCGAGATATACACATATCTCAAAACCGTCTACGCCACCGCCGAAGACGGCACGTTCATACTCGACGCGACGGGCAATAAAGTAATCGACCTCACCAATTCGATCTACATCGATTGGGGCGCGTTCATCACCGCGATAATAACCTTTATAATTACGGCGCTCGTCATATTCTGCCTGCTCAAATTCATTATGCGCGTAAAGGGCGTAAGCAAGGTCGGCGAGAACATCACAAAGGACGAATACAGGGCTTATCGCAAACAGGGCAAGAGCAGGGAAGAGATCGCCGCTATCGACAAGAAGATCGGCGAGGAAAAGAAAGCCGCAGCCGACAAGGCGGCAGCCGAAGCGGCAGCCAATGCCCCCGAAACTATCCTCAAAGAAATAAGGGATATCCTCAAAAACAAGTAATTTGCCATATGGGTGCAAAAAAAAGGAGCGTCTGCTCCTTTTTTTATATATCCCGCTCGGCGCTTTGCCGACGGAAGATCTCACATAAGCGGCGCGAACACCATCAATACGGACGCGACGATCTTTTGATACCATTTGAGTTTGGACAATTTTCCGTCGATAAATTTACATTCTTCCAACGTCTTATCGAAGTCGTCTTTCATTTGGGAAACGGCTGTGGTCTTGTACAACCACACGCCACATTCGAAGTGGTGGACAAAACTGCGATAATCGAGATTTATCGAGCCGACCACTCCTATTTCGTCGTCGCAAACGAACGACTTTGCATGGATAAAGCCGGGTTCGAATTCGTATATCTTCACGCCGCCCTTGACGAGTTCTTCGTAACTGCTCTTTGTGAGTATATTTACCAATTTTTTGTCGGGTATGCCGGGCGTGATGATGCGCACGTCCACGCCCCTTTTTGCGGCGATCTTCAAAGCCTTTATAAAATGGTAGTCTACTATCAGGTACGGAGTGGTAATATACACATATCTTTTCGCTTGATTTATTATGTTCAGATACGTTTCTTCGCCTATGTAATCGGTATAAAGGGGCGAAGGTCCGTCGCCAAACGGCAATACATATCCTGTGCCCTCTATTGCGTATTCCGCTTTCAGATATTTATCGAAGTCCGGCTTGATGCGCGACTGACCTGCGAATTGACGCAAAAACATAACGACGAGATTGCGCACCGCCTCCCCTCTTATGTACACGCCCGTATCTTTCCAATAGCCGAAAGGCGCCGTTTCGTTGATATATTCGTCGCTGAGATTAAAGCCGCCCACGAACGCCTCTATGCCGTCTATTATCATTATCTTGCGGTGATCGCGGTTGTTGTGGAACACGGTGATAACGGGAGTGAGAGGATTGAATTTAATACAATCTATCCCCTTTTTTCTCAATGTCTTATAATAGTTGAATTTCAATTTGCCCGAACAGCCGAAGTCGTCGTACATAACTTTGACCTCGACGCCCTCGCGGACTTTTTCTTCGAGAATGTCGAGGATCTCGTTCCACATCTTGCCCTCTTCTATAATAAAATATTCGAGGAAAATGTACTTTTTTGCGCATACAAGTCGCTTTTTCATCGCCGCGAACGCCTCTTCGCCGCTCGAAAAATATTCCATTTCGCTGCCTTTGTGAACGGGCATTTTTCCCGTCGAATACAGATAATTCGCCTGTCCCGCGGCGTCCTCGCTGTCCCGTTTAAGCGCCTCCGTCACGTCGTCGCTTTGCTTACAATATTTCTCCGAGTCCGAGTACATGGCTTCGAGTTCCTTGCGATATTTGCGTCTGAGCCTCGGATATCCGAAAAACGAGTACAGCACGACGCCCACCATGGGCAACAACATAAGCACAATTATCCAGGGAACTTTATACGAAGCGGACATTTTGCGGTTTATCACCACGATGACCGCAAGCACGCTCAATATCCTGAACGTAAGCGAAATGTACAGATAGCTTTCCATCAGTCTGTCTGTGATATAAAAGTATAACAGCAATTGAATGAATATAGCCAGCAAAACGATGACCGTTCGACTGAATAATCTTCGCAACGTTCTCATTTGTTCCTCCGAAATTAGTCTGCGCTTTTTTAGATTTTAACATACTTTTACGCGCAAGTCAAATCATATCATAAAATATCATCAATTAGGGCGGCAAAAAACGCTTTTTGCCTTGACAAATCATTTTTCAAAAGGATATAATATTACCACAGCAAAGATAAGGAGAAAGTTATGACACTATCGGAAAAGCTCGTGGAACTGCGGATCGCCACGAGAGGGGCGACCATGTGCGAAAGTCTTAGCGGCAAGCCGAAAAACACGCTTTCGCTCAAAACGAAAATTTTATTTTTACTCAAAGACAGAAGCCTTCCGCCTATCGACATAATCACAACACTGCACCTTGCCAAGACAAATCTCGCGCTTCTCACAAGCGAAATGGCGCGCGAAAAACTTATCACCAAGGACAAACCGCAGTACGACAAACGCGTTATCGTATACTCTATCACCGATCTCGGCAGAGAATACCTCAACGCGCGCCTGTCCGCAATAGAAAATACGTTGAACAAAGCGTTCGATGGCGAAGAATACGCCAAGGCTTACGAAACTCTGAGCGACGCGGTAAACATATTATCATATATATAAGGAGTTTACATGATAAGATTTTACAACACTCTCTCACGCAAAAAAGAGGACTTTGTGCCGATAGGCAAGATCGTGACCATGTATTCGTGCGGTCCCACGGTATACAATTACGCCCACATAGGCAATATGCGAGCGTATATCTTTATGGACAGCGTGAGGCGTGTATTGAAATACAACGGCTACAAGCTGAAAGGCGTAATGAACATTACCGATGTCGGACATCTGCTTTCGGACGGAGATGACGGCGAGGACAAAATGGAAAAGGCAAGCCGCGAACAGCAAAGATCGGTCTACGAGATCGCCGAAACGTACACCAAGGCTTTTTTGACCGATCTCGAAAAGCTGAACATAGGCAAGCCCGAGATCATCGCCAAAGCCACCGATCACATAGACGACATGATCGATTATGTAAAAAAGCTCGTCGAACTCGGTTACGGCTACGAAATAAGCGACGGTATTTACTTCGACATATCCAAATTCCCGACGTACGGCAAACTCAGCGGGCTCGATCTTAACAATCAGATAGCAGGCGCGCGCGTGGACGTAAACGGAGAAAAGCGTCACCCTGCCGACTTCGCGCTCTGGAAAAAGGCGCCCAAGGAACATATAATGCAGTGGCGATCGCCCTGGGGAATGGGTTATCCCGGCTGGCACATCGAATGCAGCGCCATGAGCAAGAAATATCTCGGCGACCGCTTCGATATCCACACGGGCGGAGTGGATCACATTCCCGTCCACCACGAAAACGAGATAGCGCAAAGCGAAGCGCTCGAAGGTCATCAGACCGTAAATTATTGGATGCATGGCGAATTTATGCAGGTAGACGGCGGAAAAATGAGCAAATCGTTGGGCAACACCTACACCGTGTCCGACCTCGAAAACAAGGGCTACTCCCCCATGGAATTCAGATATTTCTGCCTCAATACTCACTATCGCAAGACGCTCAACTTTACCTTTGCGGCAATGGATTCGGCAAAGATCTCCTATTCGAGATTGCTTTCCGCCATCGATCAACACAAAAACGGCAACGCCGACACAGACAGCGCGTCTATCGAAAAATACAGAAACGAATTTCTCGAAGCGATCGACGACGATGTCAATATCCCGCTCGCGCTCGGCGTTATGTGGAGCGCGTTGAAAGAAGCGCCGTCCCGTCGTATCTACGATCTCGTGCAAGACTTCGATCGCGTGCTCGGGCTCAGGCTGAACACCGTGCCGACGCAACAAAAGATCGACGCGCCGCAAGAGGTCATCGACCTTGCCGAAAAGCGACTTTCGGCACGCAAAAACAAGGATTGGGCGACAAGCGACGAACTTCGCGACCAAATAGCCGCGCTCGGTTATATCGTCGCGGACAAAAAAGACGGTTACGATATAAAAAAGAAACCTTGAAAGTCAAGCTTAAACGATCTTTATATCGCCTCTTTGAAATAATGGTCAAATGACCTGTTTATTTTAACGGAACATGAAAAATGTCTTACCGAAAAGGCAAGGCATTTTTTTATGCGAATTTCAGGCATAAAGATAAGTCAAAGCGCCAGATCCATTATCATCATAATGACAAAGCCGACGCACAGACCCATTATTCCCCAATTGCCGTTCTTTATTTCGGGCACGAGTTCTTTTGCTACGACATACACCATCGCTCCCGCGGCAAAAGCAAGCAGATAAGGCAACGCCGCCACCACTATGACGTACAAAGCTATGGTTACAAGCGCCGCTATCGGCTCGACTACGCCCGAAAGCGTACCTATAAGGAACGCCTTCCCCTTTTTTCCGCCGTCCGCAACGATAGGCATGCTTACGATAGCGCCCTCGGGGATATTTTGGAGCGCTATCCCCACGCTGAGCGAAAGAGCGGCGGCAAAGGGGATCCCCTCGCTGCCCGCGATAACTCCCGCAAAGATCGCGCCCACCGCCATGCCCTCGGGCACGTTGTGAACGGTCACGGCGAATATCATCATCTTGTTTTTTCGCACCCCATTCCCGCGATCGGGCTTTTCGGGCAAGATCGCGTCTATTGCGACGAGCGCGGATATCCCGAGAACGAACCCTATCGCCGCAGGCAAAAAAGACGGTATGTTCCTTTCGCTCGCCATTTCCACCGACGGCATGATGAGCGACCATACGGACGCCGCAAGCATAACTCCCGCGGCAAAACCGACAAGCAACTTGTTTAAGGTCGCCAAAGCGCGCCGTTTGCACAGTAACGCGCCCGCCGCTCCCATCGTTGTGCCGAAAAACGGCAACATAATACCTGCAAGTATTTCCAAAGTCATAAGTAAAGCTCCCAATCTGCTTTATCTTATGACGACCGCAAAGCGCTTGTGATTGCTTATTCGCTCGGCGGCAAAGACGGATCGCGCGATCGGATATTTTGTTCCCGTTCCGCGCTGTCGGAACTTGCCGTCGTTTCGATATCCGTATCCTCGGCATGATCAACGATCTCGGGCGGAGATATATCGCTCGTTTCCGCCGAAACGGCGGAGAGCGAAGATCTGCGCTTTTCCTTTCGAGTGGAATGAATGTATTGATATAACGTTACGCTGAATCCGATAAAGAGCGTGCTGTAATATACGCACAAGCGCCAAAGCATGGTCCCCCAAAACATGTACGGACCGGTGAGCGGTCTGAAAATCGCATAAAACGCGCCCTCGGCTGCGCCCGCTCCGCCGGGAGTGGGAACTATCGTTATAGCGGAATAAACGTAATAACTCATGCTTACGGTCTGAATATAGCTTATATCCTGTATGCCGCACGCTTTGAGCACCAGATACGGGATAGAATTGAAGCACCAACTGTAAACCGCCGAAAGAACTATCATAACGATGAGCGCGCGCCACTTTTTGCATATGAGTTTTAACGAATCCGAATAGCGCTGAACGCCCGAAATGACCTTTTGCTCTGCCTTTTCTATATCCTTTACGAGGTGAAGTTTGTGCCCTATCTTGCAAATAAAGCCCGCGATCCTCGTTATCGTTTTTGGAAACAAAGAAAACAGAAGTATGGTTATGGGCATGGCGGCAAAAGCCACGAGTCCGATATACGCGGCGACTTCCAGAAATCTGTTGCCTTTCATAACATACGACGTCGTACTGAAAACCACGATCTGTATGACTATGCACACAAACTCATGCACTATATATGCCGCAACGGGTATGCTTGTGGACAATCCGACGTCGAGTTTGCGCCCGAGATTGAACATCTGGAAAGGTTGTCCGCCCGTTCCGAACGGCGTAACATAGTCATAATATTTGCCGAGGATAGCGGTGGAAAACGAAAGTTTGAGTCGCCTTCTGCCTGTCAGCGACTTTATGAGCGCGTTGAATCTCAGCCCCAAAGCCGTGAAATTTATAATGACCACGGCAAAAAGCGCGACTATATATTGCCAATTTTTGCCCCAGGTCTTCAAAACGTCTTCTATGGGGACCTTTTGATTGTTTCCCGTGACCTCGATCACTATTATTATGCCTATGACGAGTATGTTGAAAAGCAACAGTAGCAGCGAACGCAAATGTCGCTTTTTTTTGCTTTCCCTCTGCGAAAATTCGAGGAGAGCATAACCGTCGTCTTTCTTGTCGTCTTTTTCTATATTATTACTTCTCACAAATTCTCCCTTTTTAAGTATGCCCATTATACCATAAAAAAAGCATATCTCAAAACGAAATGGCTTTGAAAAAAGAATTTTTATATGCTTTTGCCTATTGCTTTTGATAGTTCGGCTCGTATCATACAGTCACAAGCAGAAAATTTTATGCAAAATGCAAACTTTTCACAAAAACAGCGAGGCTGCGCACGACGCGAGCGTCAAACGGCTGTCCGCGCCGAGAACTTTATGAATTAAATCGTAAAAAAACGATTTACGCTCTTGACACTTTAACTGTATTATTGTATAATTTATATATTATCATCACCCTACCGAAGATACTATGAAAAAAAATAAAACCAATTATCTAAACACCGAAGAGATCCATTCCGCACTTCTCGGCATACTCGTAGAATTTGATAGGGTCTGTCGCAAGCATCGGCTAAGATATTCCCTCACCTACGGCACTCTGATAGGCGCCGTAAGGCATAAGGGATTTATCCCTTGGGACGACGATATCGACGTCGTAATGCCAAGACCCGATTACGAGAAGTTCCGTACGCTCGCAAAAAACGGAGAGCTATGCGAGCATTTTCTCATATCCGACGACAGGGGGAAAAAGGCGTTTTATCCGTTCATAAAGGTAATGGACGATCGATACGGCATCAAAACTTGGTCGAATAGAGAGGTTCCGTATCTGTTCATAGACGTTTTTCCGCTCGACGGCGCGCCGACAAGCGAAAAGGCAATACAAAAAAAATACAGACGGCGCAAGTTTTTCAACGCCATGGGAGCGCTCGCGCGTTGGGCAGTTCCCGAAAAAAAGCCGTACTTTTTGCTCAGGATCATAGGCTTTCCCTTTTATCTCATAGGCACGCTGTACGGCAACGCGAGAGCGTCGAACAAGGCTCGCGAAAACGCCGCAAAGGACGACTACGATTCCTGCGACAAAGTGGCGGTATTCGTATATTGTTATACGAAATTGGTGATGGACAAGGCAATGTTTTCCGACCTGACGGAGTTGTCGTTTGAAAATAAAAGTTTTTACGCGATATCCGCTTACGACGAATTTCTTAAAAAAACTTACGGAAACTATATGCAGCTCCCACCTGCGGACAAACAGGTCACTCACGGACTCAAAGTCATGCGCTGTCAATTAGTTCCATTAGGAGAAAAATAAATGAAGATAACCGTTGCCGGCGGCGGCAATATAGGCACGCAATTTGCGGCTCACTGCGCTCACAAAGGACATAAGGTCACGATATTTACCTCTAAACCGTCCCAATTCGGTCGCCGCGTAAGCGTGGTGGATCGTCAAGGCAAGACGATCGTCGAGGGCGAAGTTTTTGCCACCGACGATCTCGAAAATGCGGTCAAAGACACCGATCTTCTTTTTGTCGCAACGCCGGCGTTCATGGCGGACGAAATAGCCGCAAGGGTGGTAAACGACATAAAACGCGGCGCGGGAATCTGCTTGGTTCCCGGAACGGGCGGAATGGAATGCGCTTTTATCAAAGCGCTCGACCGTCAATGCGTTATTTTCGGGCTTCAAAGAGTGCCTTCGGTGGCAAGGATAGTCGAATACGGCCGCTCCGTCTGCGCCACGGGATATCGCGATCTCTTGCATGTGGCGTCGATACCCGCCTCGCACGCGGAAGAATGCGCGAATATCATACAAAGCATTTTCGACATTTCGTGTCGCCCGATCGAAAATTATTTGGGAGTTACGCTCACTCCGTCCAATCCCATATTGCACCCGTCGAGGCTGCACACCATATTCGAGGATTACAGGCAAGGAAAAGTTTACGAGCGCGTTCCTCTTTTTTACGAAGAGTGGGAGGACAAAAGTTCGGAGCTGCTGTTTGCGATGGACGAAGAAGTTCAGAATATCTGCAAGGCGTTGCCCGAGTTCGACCTCGGTTGCGTTCGTTCGCTCAAAGTTCATTATGAGAGCGACACGCCCGAAAAACTCACCCAAAAGATACGCAGCATAGCCGGCTTCAAGGGCATATACGCCCCCATGGTCAAAGCAGAGAGCGGATACATTCCCGACTTCGGATCGAGATTTTTCACGGCGGATTTTCCTTACGGATTGAACATTTTAAGACAGGTGGCTCGCTTTGCCGACGTCGAAACGCCGTACATGAACGACACATATGAGTGGTATAAGGACTTTTCGGGCAATACGAAGTCTTTTTCATACGAAAATTACGGCATTTCGGACAAAAAGATCTTTTCGGACTTTTATCTACAATAACAAAATCGAGGGCGTTATATGCAAGCTATCATTCTTGCCGCCGGCATGGGCAGACGGCTCAAAGAACTCACAAAACACAATACAAAGTGCATGATAAAGGTAGGCGGCGTAACGCTTATCGAGCGATTGCTCAAACAACTCGAACCTTACCAACTTTCGAGGATAGTCATCGTTTTCGGCTACAAGGGCAAAAAACTCGTCGATTACGTCGATTCGCTCGACATAAAAACGCCCATAACGTATGTCGAAAACCCGATATACAATAAAACGAACAATATTTATTCGCTTTATCTCGCCAAAGACCGCCTCGCCGAGGACGACACGCTCTTGTTTGAGTCCGACCTTATCTTCGAGGACTCGGTGATAAAGACGATAATAAACGATCCCCGCCCCACTCTCGCGCTCGTGGACAAGTACGAAAGCTGGATGGACGGAACGTGCGTGAGATTGACGCAAAACGACGAGATCGCGGACTTCATTTCGGGCAACAAATTGCGTTTTTCCAATACCGACGACTATTACAAGACGGTCAACGTGTACAAATTCAGCAAGCACTTTTCGCAGGCATATTATATCCCCTTCCTCGAAGCCTATTGCACCGCGCTCGGCTACAACGAATATTACGAACAGGTGCTCAAAGTCATAGCGATGCTTAACGACTCCGAGCTCAGAGCGCTCAGATTGAGCGGACAATCCTGGTACGAAATAGACGACATTCAGGACCTGGATATAGCCGAATCCATATTTTCGGGCGGCGACAAGCTGGGGCAGATACAAAGCAGATACGGCGGTTATTGGAGATATCCCAAACTCATCGACTTTTGCTATCTCGTCAATCCGTTCTACCCGCCCTCGGGCATGATCGAGGAACTCAAAGCAAGTTTCGACACGCTTATCCGCAACTATCCGTCGGGCATGAAAGTAAACAGTCTGCTCGCATCGAAAAAGTTCGGCGTCAGTCGGAATTACATCGTCATCGGCAACGGGGCGGCGGAACTCATTAAGTCGCTTTGCTCGACGCTAAGCGGCAATGTGGGCATAATAAGACCCACTTTCGAAGAATATCCCAATCGTTTGTCCGAAGATCGCATAGTCGCATTTACACCGAACAGCCGCGACTTTGCCTACTCCGCAGACGACATAATGGCGTTTTTCGGGGACAAGCAAATAAATTCGCTCGTGCTCATCAATCCGGACAATCCGTCGGGAAATTATATTTCGCACTGCGACGTGCTGCGACTTGCGGAATGGGCGCTCGATAAGGACATTCGCCTCATAGCAGACGAATCGTTCGTGGATTTTGCCGACGAAAGAAACGCCACGCTTATTCGCAACGACATTTTGGAGGCTTACAAAAATCTCGTCGTCGTCAAAAGCATAAGCAAATGCTACGGCATTCCCGGCTTGCGTTTGGGCGTGTTATGTTCCGCCGACGAACGGCTTATCGATTTTATAAAAAAGGACGTCGGCATATGGAACATCAATTCCGTCGCCGAATTTTATATGCAAATAGAGGAAAAATACAAGGACGACTACGAAAACGCCTTGCGCCTGTTTCGTGCCGAGCGCGCAAGATTTCATAAACGCCTCGCCGCGATAAAGGGCGTGCATGTCGTGCCTTCGCAGGCAAATTATTTTATGCTCGCGATAGACGCGAACGCATCGGAAGTGGTGGACAAACTCCTCGCCCGCAACATATTCATAAAGGATCTTACCGCCAAAACGGGCGGCGATCATCTGCGCGTCGCCATTCGCAACCAAAGCGACAACGATAAACTCGCCGACGCCCTTGCTTCTATCATGAACGAACAACGATAACCCTACGGCACCTTGCGATCGCAACTATAAACTTACGACAATACCAAAGCCGAGAGAAACAAACTCTCGGCTTTTTGATTTCGCATTATGCTTAAATTTTTCGTCTTTTCTCGATTTTCATTATCGGTCGCGACGGACTTTCGTCTATTCCCGATTTTCGCTTTCGGGAGCGACGAAACTTTCGTCTGCTGTCGAAGTCGCGTTATCGGGGCGACGGACTTTTTGCCTATTCCCGATTTTCGCTTTCGGGAGCGACGGGATTTTCGTCTGCTGTCGAAGTCGCGCTATCGGGAGCGTCGGACGAACCGTCCTGCGCATTTTCGTTTTCCTCTTCGGAATGTTCCACGACAGCAACGCACACGACGTTTCCGCCGTCTTTGAGCCTCATTACTCTTACGCCCTGCGTATCGCGTCCAAGCAAGCTGATCTCGCTCGCCTGCATACGGATAATCACACCTGTATCGGAAATTATCATGATATCGTCGTTTTCGCCGACCTGTTTAAGGTTGATAAGTCTACCGGTATTGTCGTTGAACTTGCCCGCCTTTATGCCCTTGCCGGCGCGCGACTGCAAGCGATAATCCTCTATATCGGAACGTTTGCCGTACCCTGCCGAAGAGATGGTAAGCACCTTTTTGGACGGATCGATGACTATCATATCCACGACCACTTCGTCCTCGTCGAGTTTTATCGAGCGCACGCCCTGCGTATCGCGGCTCATGGGGCGAACGTCTGTTTCGGCGAATCTTATGCACTTACCCGACGACGAAGCGAGCAAGATCTCGTTGCTGCCCCGCGTGAACTGTACGGATATGAGTTCGTCACCCTCGTTAAGACTGATAGCGATCTTTCCGCCCTTTCTGATAGAGTCGAATTCTTCGGTCGAAGTCTTTTTGACGTAACCGAGTTTGGTCGCCATCATAAGGAAGCCGCCCTCCGAGCCTCGAACGGGGATCACCGCATTTATCTTTTCGCCCTCGCTGAGTTGCAAGAGATTTACGATCGCTCTGCCGCGCGAGGTGCGTTCCGCCTCGGGCACTTCGTAAGTTTTTATCGCGTACACTCTGCCGAGATTGCTGAACATCAACAGCCTTTCGTGCGTGTTGGCGATGAACATATTCTCGACGAAATCGTCCTCTTTGGGCTTATGAGCCGTTATGCCCTTGCCGCCTCTGTGCTGGCTCTTGTACTCGTCGACCGGCAAACGCTTTATGTAGCCGAAATGCGTCATGGAAACGACGACGTCCTCTTTGTCGATGAGGTCCTCCATATCTATTTCGTCGAATATGGGGCAAAGTTCGGTACGTCTTGGCGTGTCGTAAGTGTCCTTAATTTCGGTAAGTTCGGTCTTGATAATGTCAAGCACTCTTTGCGGCTTGGCAAGAATATCTTGAAGATCTTCTATTTTCAAATGCAATTCTTCGAGTTCCTTTCGCAAACTCTCCACTTCGAGCGCGGTGAGTCTGCCGAGTTTCATTTCCAGAATGGCGTTGGTCTGCTCTTCCGAAAGCAAAAATTCCGCCATCAACTTCTCCGAAGCCTCCACCTTGTCCTTGCTCTGCTTGATTATCTCCACCACTCTGTCGATATTGTTCTGAGCGATCACCAAGCCCTCGACTATATGCGCACGTTTTTGAGCGCGTTCGAGGTCGAATCTCGTGCGTCTTACTATCACGTCCTTTTGATGTTCGAGGTAATAGTAGAGCATTTCTTTAAGGTTGAGTATTTTCGGCTCGCCATCCACGAGCGCAAGGAACGTTATTCCGCCCGTCACTTGAAGATCGGTGAGTTTAAAAAGCGTGTTTAGCACGACCTGAGCCTGAGCGTCGCGTTTTATATCTATTACGACGCGCATACCGAACCTGTCCGATTCTTCCTTCACGTCGGAAATACCGTCGATACGTTTATCCTTTACGAGGTCGGCGATCCTCTTTATGAGTTCGGCTTTGTTGACCTGGTAGGGAAGTTCGGTGACGACGATGCGATATCGCGTTTGCCCGCCCGATTGAAATTCCTCTATATCCGTCTTAGCGCGCGCAATAAAGTTGCCCTTGCCCGTAAGATAAGCGCGTCTGAGTCCCGATCTGCCCATAAGCAGTCCGCCCGTCGGATAGTCGGGCGCGGGAACGTATTCCATAAGTTCTTCGGACGAAATATCGGGATTATCTATGAGCGCGATCACGCCGTTGATTACTTCGCCGAGGTTGTGAGGCGGAATATTGGTCGCCATGCCCACGGCTATACCGTCGCTACCGTTTACCAACAAGTTGGGGAATCTCGACGGCAACACGGTGGGCTGCATAAGCGTATCGTCGAAGTTGGGGTACCAATCCACCGTATCCTTATCTATATCGCGCAGCATTTCGCCCGCTATTTTGCTGAGTCTTGCCTCGGTATACCTTTGCGCGGCGGGAGGATCGCCGTCCACGGAACCGAAATTACCGTGTCCGTCCACAAGAGGATGACGGATAGAGAAGTCCTGCGCCAATCTGACGAGCGCGCCGTACACTGCCGAGTCGCCGTGCGGGTGAAATTTACCGAGCACGTCGCCGACAATACGCGCGCACTTACGGTACGGCTTATCGGAGAACAGGTTGAGTTCGCCCATAGCGTAAAGTATACGTCTGTGCACGGGTTTAAGTCCGTCGCGCACGTCGGGAATGGCACGCGACACGTTTACCGCCATAGCATACGCGATGAACGATTTTTTCATCTGGTCGGACACCTGAACTTTTACGAGTTTGGTATTGTCCAAATGTTTGATCTCTTCGTCGGTGAGAGTTCTTTTTCTTTCCATATTTTCCTCCTAAATATCCAACTCGGAAACGAGTTTCGCGTTGTCCTCAATGAACTTTCTGCGAAGTTCGGGCATTTCACCCATAAGCACGGTAAAGATCTCGTCGAGTTCGACGGCGTCCTCCATATGGACTTCCAGAAGCGTTCTGCTTTCGGGGCTCATCGTCGTGCTCCAAAGCTGATCGGCATTCATTTCGCCCAGACCTTTATAGCGCTGGATCTCGTAACCTTTGCGACCCATTTCCTCGATGACCGAGTCGCGCTCCTCGTCCGAATAGCAATACACGTCCTTGTGATTTTTGCTTATCTTATAAAGAGGCGGTTGCGCAATGTAAACGTGCCCGTTTTCGATAAGCGGCTTCATATATCTGAAAAAGAACGTAAGCAGCAAGATCCTTATATGACTGCCGTCCACATCGGCATCGGTCATAATGATTATCTTGTTGTAACGGAGTTTGTTTTCGTCGTATTCGTCGCCCACGCCGCAACCGAACGCCGTGATCATATTTTTGATCTCTTCGTTTTCGAGCACCTTGGCGAGCCTGGTCTTTTCGACGTTGAGGATCTTGCCCCTAAGCGGCAAGATAGCCTGAAAGCGTCTGTCCCTGCCCTGTTTAGCCGTGCCGCCCGCGGAATCGCCCTCGACGATATAGATCTCGCAGTGAGAGGCGTCCTTATCGGTGCAATCGGCAAGTTTACCGGGGAGCGACGTGCTTTCAAACACGCCCTTGCGCCTTGTCAGTTCACGAGCGTTTCGCGCGGCGTCCCTCGCCCTTTGCGCCGTGATGCACTTGGAAACGAGGTCCCTTGCCTCCTTGGGATTTTCTTCGAGGTATGTCCCCAACCCCTCGGTGAGCGCCTTTGCGACATAACCGCGCATTTCCGCGTTGCCGAGTTTGGTCTTGGTCTGTCCCTCGAATTGCGGTTCGGGCAGCTTAACGCTTATAATGGCGGTAAGCCCCTCGCGAACGTCCTCGCCCGACAATTTTTCCTCGTCCTTAACGATCTTATGCTCGTGAGCGTAATCGTTGATTATCTTGGTAAGGGCGGCTTTGAAGCCTTCGAGGTGCATTCCGCCCTCTTCGTTGTTGATATTGTTGGCGTACGCGTACAAGACTTCGCTGTAACTGTCGTTATATTGCATGGCGATCTCGACAATATTGTCGCCGTACTGTTCGTTTATATAAAGCGTCTTGGACAAAAGCGTCGTCTTGGCTTTGTTGAGATTGTCCACAAAGTCGATGATCCCGCCCGCATAGTGGAAAGTTTCCTCCTTTTCCATACCCACGCGGTTATCCTTGATATGAATGGTAATGCCCTTATTCAGGTACGCCACCTCGCGCAATCGGGTGCGCAAATAGTCGTAATTGAACGTGATCGTATCGAAAATCTCGTCGTCGGGAAAGAAAGTGACTTTGGTACCCGTTTTGTCGGTATTGCCCTTGACGGCGAGCGGTCTTTGAGGCACGCCGCGATTGTAAGTTTGACCGTAAATATTTCCGTTTTGATAAACTTCCACCTCCAACCATTCGGAAAGGGCGTTGACGACCGAAAGTCCCACGCCGTGCAGACCGCCGCTGACCTTATAACCGCCGCCGCCGAACTTTCCGCCCGCGTGGAGTTTTGTAAGCACGAGTTCCACTGCGGAAATACCCTCTTTTTCGTGTATACCCGTGGGAATACCGCGACCGTTATCCATGACCGAAACGGCGCCGTCGCGGGAGATCTCCACCCAAATGGAGTCGCAATAACCGGCAAGGGCCTCGTCGACGCTGTTGTCCACAAGCTCGATAATAAGGTGGTGCAAGCCTTTTTCGTCCGTAGTGCCTATGTACATACCGGGGCGTTTGCGGACAGGCTCCAAACCTTCGAGCACCTGAATTTTGCTCGAATCGTAATTTTCTTCTACTTTTAAAGACATAAAAAAATCTCCTTATCTTATCGGAAACAATTATATCATAAAAGTTGATTTTTTACAAACGTTTTGACGCGATTTTGAAAATAAAAAATATTGTTCCGCCGTTAAAAGGCTTGTAATGCCCCTAAAAGGCGCGAAATATAAAAATGGGCATAACGGTTGTTTAAAAAATACGGGCAAAACAGCCGAATATTCTCCGTTGCGAACTCTCCTATGTCGGAGGGTCGTCGCTTTTTGTCGAAAAAAAAGAATGACCGCCCGCTCTATAATAGGTTAAAATTTAAAAATATGGGCATGAGGCGAAGCCCGTCCCATACCCATTTCTAAAAAGAAGGAATTAAAAATTCATTCCCTTTGTCAGCATGGGACAAAGGAAAGGAATGTCAAAAAAGCGATCTCCCGTTACTCCCCTGAATGTAGGAGAGCAACAGGAGGTTAATGCCGATAAGACGAAAGTAACTATATCGGCAAATTAGCAAAAGTCTTATCCCCTTGTTTTTCCGTCCCGTATATCACATAATGACATACGGGAGGAAAAAATCAAAGAGATCAGCTATTTTCTTCTTTTGTATATAGATAAACAACAATATCTATCCTCTTAATAATTGACCTTAAAATATGAAAAGTAAAAAAATCAGACTGTGGCTATTTTCATTGTTATGGGATATGTATTATTTACATTCGATAAGTTAATTTTCAAATATACATATGTATCTCCGTCGGGACTAAAATAACTTGTATGTATCGTAATTTTATATGCTTTATCAAAACTGTTAATTCTTTCACCATTTTCACTCGTATCACTGCCTATAAAACATGAAACCCTACCAGAGAAATTCTTACTGTAATTTGTCAAAGTAACATTGTATTTAGTGTTATCAATTAGCCCATTTGTATGTCCGAAATGTCGTTTATATTGAAATATCCTTTTTCATGTTGGGCGAGCCCCGTCGCTACAATTATATAGTTGTCTTTCCTTATCGTTCCGTCGATGAGCGTATATGTGATCTCGCTATATCCGAACCCCGCCATTGCATGACCGACGGCGGCTGAAACATATTCGACAGATTCGTATCGGTCATAATTTGTCAAAGTCGCAACGGTGAACGAGTTTACGAAAACTACCGACGGATGCCCCGATTCGAAATAGTCCTTTGCAAGTCCGAAGTCGAAATTATTCGATCTCATGCAAGAATCGTACGCTATGCTCCTGCCCTTTTCATTGCAAAATTTCGTCATTCCCTTTTTAAATCCCGCTATGTCGGTGCCCAACTTACCTACATTTGTACCCATATATTCCGAAAGCGTCGCAAGTACGGGCACTATGCCTTTAAATAATTCATCATAAATGTAATATGGTCCCATGTAGTTTTCGGGCGTAGATCCGGGCACAAGTTCGGGGAAAAACCTCGTATAAAAGCCTATGATATTCGCTCCCGCCGCAGGCACGCAACCATTGGTCAGATTTACGGGCAGATAAGCAGGATAACGCTTGGCAAGCCCGTACTTATTTTCCACTCTGTTTGTATAGTATATCGTTTCGCCGCTATACTTTAACACATAGTCGTATGCGTACAGAGCATTTTCCGAAAAGATCTCGTCGTCGGGGTCTATTTCTATGCCCTTGCTCGTTTCGATATATTTCACTCCGTCAAACACGGCGTAGAACGTAAGACCTATATATATCTTTTTGCCATCGCGCCCTTCGTACGGATCGACGGCGTCGAGGTATATCTCGGTGATCCGATACATGCCGCCGATGATCAAACGTGTAAACTTTTTCATCTTTTGTTCTCCTTTGTATTTCTCTCTATATTATAGACAAACCTGAAAGCGATTTTGTGACAACGATTTTAAATTTTTTTATTCCGCGCGAATATCTTTGTCCGATAGCGTCGTGCCTTATGCTCAACTCTTTAAAAACAAACATTGTAAAATAAGCATATATTTAAAAAACTTTTATAAAAGTGTTGACATTTGTAAATTTATAAGATATAATGTAGATAAACATCGACAATTTGAAGCAATTCGTTACATTTTTTATTGCAATCTATTAAACGCATTATTCATTTCGGAGGTGTAAGTTCATTGGACGAGAATAATTTTACCGACGATGAAGTGCTTTCCCTTTTGATCTTTCTTATCAGCGGCAGGCTAAACGAGCTCCTTGGAGCCGCGTCCGCAAACAGCGGCTTTATTAAAGGCGAGATCGCGGCTTATACCGACTGCTTGAAAATGGTCGCAACTTGGGAAAGTGCGCAAAAACACGGCTTGGATCCCCACTACTTTGCAAAGGAGAACGAAGATGATCTTTTATGATGTCAGCGCCGAATACACGCTATCGCAAATGATCCCCGCAATTATCGACAAACTCGATCATTTGAAAGGGACAGGTTCAGACGACGAATATTCAGACGGGCAACGCACCGCCTATGTCGAATGCCTCGAACTCATTCAAAAATGGGAAAAGTCCAAATTTTACAATCTGAACTTTCATATAGAAACCAAATATCCGATAAAATAAACAACTTTTACTTTAATGGCGGCTCATTCGCTATGCCGCGATCGGAATTGACGCGCATTGCGTTCAAAATAGCAAGCACCGCCACTCCCACATCTCCGAAAACAGCGATCCACATGTTCGCAATGCCGAATGCGGACAAGATAAGTATTGCAAGTTTTACTATGAGCGAGAACCAAATGTTTTCGTAAACTACGGTCATGGTCCTTTTTGCGATGCGCTTTGCAAGCGAAATGCCGCGCAGATCGTCCTTCATCAAAACGATATCCGCCGCCTCGATCGCCGCGTCGCTCCCCACTCCGCCCATGGCGATACCTATGTCCGAGCGCATGAGAACGGGCGCGTCGTTTATCCCGTCGCCGACAAAGCACAGCACGTCGTTTTTGCCTTTCGCCTTTAACATATTATCGACTTCCTCGACCTTGTTCTGCGGCAAGAGCGACGCCTTGTATCCCGTAAGCCCTATGCGGCTCGCGACGTCCTTTGCTATCGCCTCGTTATCGCCCGTAAGCATAACGGTCTTGCAATTCATCGAATTCAGCTTGCCTATAAGTTCGCACGATTCTTCCTTTATTTCGTCGGCTATAAGAACGGAGCCGACGAACTTATCGTTGCGCGCAACGTAAACGACGGTGCCGAGTTCGCTCTCTTTCACAAACGGGATATTGTTGGATATCATCAACTTTTCGTTTCCGCAATAGATCTTATCGTTGCCACGCGTCGCCACAACGCCGAGCCCCGCAGAATTTTGAAGGATATATCCGCTTTCGGCGTCCTTTCCGTAAGCCGCCATGATCGAACGGGCGATCGGATGATCGGAATATTGTTCGGCGATAGCGGCAAGTTCCAATATCTCGTTTCTGTTGCTTTCGGGCGCGATCTTCGTCACGGCAAAGTTGCCTTTCGTAAGCGTGCCCGTCTTGTCAAAGACAAAGATATCGGCTTTGTTGAACTTTTCGATATATTCGGAACCTTTGACGAGTATACCGTATCGCGAGGCAGCGCCTATGCCCGCAAAAAACGACAGCGGTATGGAGATGACCAACGCGCACGGACAGGACACGACCAAAAAATTGAGCGCGCGATATATCCAAGTCGACCAATCCGAAGTTATGGCGCTTGGGATCACCGCAAGCAAAAGCGCGGTGATAACGACCGCGGGCGTGTAATATCTCGCGAATTGCGTAATGAAATTTTCCGCCTTGGATTTTTGCGACGAGGCGTTTTCCACAAGGTCGAGAATTTTGGACACGGTGGAATCGTAAAACTTTTTCGTGACGCGCACCTCGATCTGCGACGTGAGATCTATGCAACCGCTTATTATTTCGTCGTTTTCGCCCGCCTCGCGCGGCAAAGATTCGCCCGTGAGCGCCTTTGAGTCCAGCATGGCGCTACCCTTTACGATAACTCCGTCAAGTGGCACCTTTTCGCCGGGATAAACGACTATTATGTCGCCCACCTCCACCTCGCTCGGATCGACCTGTTCTATCCCGTCGCCGCGTTTTACGTTGGCGTGATCGGGTCTTAGGTCCATAAGAGCCGAAACGGATCTTCGCGATTTGCCCGTCGCATACGATTGGAACCATTCGCCCACTTGATAGAATAGCAGCACCGCGCAAGCCTCGTCAAAACCTTCCGTCGGAAGTCCCGTCGCTCCTCTGTAAATGCCGAGCGCAAACGCGCCCAACGTGGCGACGCACATGAGAAAATTTTCGTCGAACACATGACCGCGGGAGATGTTGCGAACGGCTCGCCACAACACGTCGTATCCCACTATAAGATATACAACGAGATAAAGTCCGAGCGCGAAAGTCCAACCATAGTCGCCCGCAAATACGTCGTCGAGCGTGACGACCTTATCGACGACAAAAACGATCGCGAACAGACAGAGCGCAATAATTATCCGAACAAGATTTTTTCTTTCCTTTCTGCTCATCGTCGAAAATTTCATACCGTCCCCCTAAACGAGTATCCTGCAATCGGGTTCAGTCTTTTTGCAGGTCTTGACCACCTCTTTCATGATATCGTCAAAACTTGCTTCGTCCGCCTCGATAGTCAATCTTTGGCTCATGAAATTCACCGTCGCCGAATCGACGCCGTTCACCTTTGCTATCGCTCTTTCCAGCTTTGCGGCGCAGTTCGCGCAGTCCAGATCTTGGAGCTTAAAAACTTTTTTCATATATGCCTCCCAAAATTTTACTTTTTTCGCCTTTGCGGCGATATCTTTGATTTGTTGAACAATTATATTATTGAGTAATTATTCAATTGTTTGCCCTTAAAAAACAGGGAATATTCCCTGTAATTTCATTCGTTGACGTGAGTCAAGCCGTATTCGAGTATCTTGGTAACGTGGTCGTCGTCCAGCGAATATCGGACTTCCTTGCCCTCTTTTATTCCCTTTACGAGTTTTGCGCCCCTCAATACGCGCAGTTGATGTGACACGGCGGAAATAGTCATTCCGAGCGTTTCGGCTATCTCTCCCACATACATATTGCGAATTTGCAGGCACGAAAGGATCTTTACCCGCGTGGGATCGCCGAACATCTTGAAAAGTTCCGCAAGTTCATATATCTCGTCCTCGCAAGGAAGAGTTTTGCTTGCGTCGCTTTGGTTATTCGTTCTTTCGTCCATATCCGTAAATTCTCCAATCGTTTGAACAATTCCTCAACTGTTCAATAATATTATACGCTCAATATGTGCGTTTGTCAACTGTTTTTTTATGTTTTTTAAAAAAAAATTATTTGTTGATATAAAATATCAAGTCCCCGTTATAGACGCTAATATTAGTGCTCGTATCCGAACAAAATTTTTATTATGATAACAATGTGTTTATTATTGATATTTTAGTGATACATCCATTCTACATATTGACTTTTTCAAACTCAAATTATATAATTAAATATATAGTTTCATATAGGAGGTAAGCAAAGGATGAAATTCAAGAAAATTATTTTAGTTTTAATAATGGCGTTTTGCTTTGTATGCAGCTTTTCTCTCGTGGCATGCGAAGCCTTTATCCCTCATGAAGAAGCCGTCACATTGAAAGCGTTTTATATGAGTACCGAAGGCGGGCATATCGACGGAAAAACAAATCAACTTGTCAAAAAAGGCGGCGACGCACAAACGGTTGTAGCGGTACCCGACGAGGATTATGTTTTTGTCAAATGGTCAGATGACAATTATGAATCCACCCGTACCGATAAAAATGTAATTCATGATGTTAACGTAACAGCAATATTTGAAAAAGAAAATTATGTTATTGAATATAAAGCCGACAAGGGGGGCTACATACAAGGCGCCGCTACTCAAAATTTAGACAAAGGCGAGTGGGGCGAGCCTGTTAGAGCAATTCCCGATGAAGAATTTGCTTTTGTAAAATGGAGCGATGGTTATAATGTACCTATAAGATCAGACAAAATATTCGAAAAAACAGAACTGACCGCTTATTTTGAAAAAGTTGCCACCAAATTCGAATATAATTATAACCATGCTACCGAAAATAGAGATGATTCATCGGTCATAATAAAATACGACGATATTAACGATATTAAACTTACCGTTCCGTCAAGACCGAATTCCAACTTTGAGGGCTGGTATCTTGATAAAGAGTTCACAAAACAAGTTTCCGATGAAAACGGTAATATCGTAATGGACGATAAACTTTTTGCCGATGAGGCACATAAATTATATGCAAAGTTCTCAAATATCGAAAACGTGACATATAAGATATTGATGGTCTATATCACAGACATCGATTTGTATATCAATGATGAATTTACGACAGAACCCGAATTTAAATGCAAGTATACAATGTCGGATTTTGAAAGGAATGTATGTATAGAGTTATCGGCACGATTCGAATCGTATTTGAATGAAACATTCGACGGTTGGGTCAACTTTGAAGTGGACAATTATTTTACCACTCAAACCGTTCATGGCGAAGATTTTGAATTAAACCCGCGCGCGGGGGGATCTCATATGTATCTTTTGAAAAAGGTCCCCGAAATCGACGATTCTTATTATAAAAACTATCGATTTATGCTCACTGTAATTCCCACTAAAATGCCGTCCTATATTTATATGCCGAATACATGGGGCGGCGATGTACTTCAAATCTTCGATCGAGAGAACTTCTATGACGGAGCCACTTTATATACAAGCACCTTTTATCATCCCCTTTACGGATTATTGAATCCGAACGAAGCGAAAACTCTCGAAAGTCTTGATTGGGAAAAAGGAACAGATTATCTTTTAACTGTCTTTGTATCGTCAATAGACATACAGTTGTACGAAATCACAAAAGGAAATCATTCAAATGTTAGTTTCAACTTTTATGAGGGTTTCATGAACAAAGAAAAGTTCACATTCAAAGAGATCGTCGCTCAATATCTCACATATGATACATTGCCTGATATATTGCCGAATGATCACGACGACATTTTCATCGAAGGCGTGCCATATAGTTTTTGGCAAATGAAATAGATCATAATATAATACATTTCGGAAACGCGGCAGGGAGTCCTGCCGCGTTATGTTTTGCGTAATTATTCTTCGTTTTCGATCATGGCGTTATAGCTGTCGAAAACGCTGTCGAGAATGTCGTCGTCGATAACGAGTTCGTACTCGTCGCCGTCGTCCGCCTCGATGATCCTGAACACGAGAGCCTCGTCCTCGCCCACTCCGTCGAGCGGCTGCACGGGCTGCATTATAGCATAAAAATCCTCTCCGAGCGCTATTTCGGCAACTATCTCAAACTTGATATCCTCGCCCTCGTCGGTGGTGAGCGTAACTATATCGTCCATTATTTATCCTCCACAATGGAGATATGAGTTTCGCGAAGTTGCTTTTCGGTAACGTTGTTGGGCGCGTTCATCAAGAGGTCGCGTGCGTTCCTGTTCATGGGGAAAGCGATGACCTCGCGTATGCTCGGCTCGTCGCAAAGCAGCATCACCATACGATCCACCCCGGGAGCAATGCCCGCGTGCGGGGGCGCTCCGTACTTGAACGCGTTGTAAAGCGCCGAAAATTTATTTTCGATGACGTCCTTGCCGTACCCCGCTATCTCAAATGCCTTGACCATTATTTCGGGATCGTGATTGCGGACGGCGCCGCTCGAAAGCTCTATGCCGTTGCACACGATATCGTATTGATATGCAAGTATCGAGAGCGGATCCTTGGTGCAAAGCGCTTCCATTCCGCCCTGTGGCATGGAAAACGGATTGTGACAAAACTCTATCTCGCCCGATTCCTCACCTATTTCGTACATGGGGAAGTCCACTATCCAGCAGAACCTGTATACGTCTTTTTCGATAAGGTCGAGTTCGGTACCGAGAATGGTGCGAACTATGCCCGCTTGCTTAGAAACGGTCTTGTCGCCCGCTAAGACCGCAACGAATCCGTTCGGTTTTATATGGAGCGCCTTTATAAGTTCGTCCCTGACGTCACCGAGAAATTTGGCTATACCGCCCGCAAAGTTGTTGTTCTCGTCCGTCTTGAACCAATAAACGGTTTCTATTTCGTTCTGACGCGCCTGTTCGATGAGCGTTTTGTCGATAAAGCTGCGCGGCTTATCGAAGTTGTCCACCTTTATGGCTTTGAGCGTCTTGCCCGCGAACATGGGAGCCGTGCCGCCCATAATGTCCGTCACGTCCTTTATGATGAGCGGATTGCGGAGATCGGGCTTGTCGGTGCCGTAATCGCGAATGGCGTCGAGGTACGGTATGCGTTTGAACGGCGCTCCGTCCACCTTGCGCGTGGTAAATTCGCGGAACAGCGACGGCAAAACGTCTTCGAGCACTTTGAACACGTCCTCTTGCGAGGCGAACGCCATTTCCATATCGAGTTGATAAAATTCGCCCGGCGATCTGTCCGCGCGCGCGTCCTCGTCGCGGAAACACGGCGCTATCTGGAAGTATCGGTCAAAGCCGCTCGCCATAAGCAATTGCTTGTATTGCTGAGGCGCTTGCGGCAAAGCGTAAAACTGCCCGGGATACAATCTGCTCGGCACAATGAAATCTCGCGCGCCCTCGGGCGACGAACTTGTCAATATGGGTGTGGTGATCTCCAAAAAACCTTTTTCGGTCATGCGGCGTCTTATCGACGAAACGATCTTGCTTCGGAGCACTATCTTGTCCTTTACGACGGGGTTTCTCAGATCCAAAAAGCGATATTTGAGCCTTACGTCCTCGCGAGATGCGAGGGAATTGACGATCTCGAACGGGAGAGCCTCGGTGCATTTGCCGAGTATCTCGATATCGTCGGGTTCTATCTCTATAAGCCCCGTATCGAGGTCGGGATTGGGGCTGCTGCGCAAGATGACCTTGCCTGTGACTTTCAACGTGGATTCGCGCGGTATGGCGCGGACAAATTCCTTTTTCTTCTCATCCGAAACGGTGACCTGAGTTACTCCGTAAAAGTCGCGAAGCACGAAGAAAACAACGGCGCCGAGATCGCGCACGCTGTGAAGCCAACCGCAAAGCGTCACGGTTTTGCCCACGTCCTCTTTGCGCAGTTCATTACAATTGTGTGTTCTCATAAAAAACCATCCTAAACTATATCGTTATTGAGTATATATAAAAACGAGCGTAAAGTCAATTGTTTTGAGGCGATTTTCTTCTTGTGAAGATTGACAAAATTGCTTTCCTGTGGTAAAATACCCCGTAAGGAGTTGAAAATGGCAGAAGATCCGTTACATAAGCACAATAATACCGAAAAGAAAAAGGCGGCGATGAAAGTCACATTGCTGTCCATGATCCTGAACGTCGCGGTCGCGGCGGGCAAGATCGTTTGCGGCGTGATCTTCGGAACGATATCTCTGCTTGTGGACGGATTCAACAATCTGAGCGACAGCGGCAGCAATATCGTAAACATTGTCGGAATCGAAATGTCGTCCATGCCCGCAGACAAGGAACACCCCTACGGTCACGCGCGCGGCGAATATGTGGCGACTCTTGTCGTTTCGTTCATTATCATCTTTCTCGCATTCGAACTGTTTTTGCAATCTATCGATCGCATTTTCGGCGGCGAAAAAACGGAATTTTCGATAATTTCGATAATCGTTTTGTGCGTGGGCATCATCGCAAAAGCGATAATGTATACGGCAAATCGCATTGTCGGCAAAAAATATTCGTCCGAACTTCTCATCGCCACTTCGGTGGACAGCCTCGGCGACGTCTTTGCCTCTATCGCCGTACTCGTGTCGCTGATAGTGGGCGAATTCACTCCTTTCGATCCCGACGGCTATATAGGCGCGCTCGTCGCGATCCTGATAGGCGTTTCGGGCATAAAGATATTGAAACGCACCACAAGCGAACTAATCGGCGGATCTCTGCCGCCCCACCTCATCGACGAAATAAAAAAGCGACTTCTTTCTTATGAGGGCATTTACGGTATCCACGGCCTGACCGTGCACAACTATGTCAACAAATACTTCGCCACCGTTCACGCCGAAATAGACGCCGACATACCCGTTCTCGCCGCTCACGAACTGATAGACAAAATAGAAAAGGACTTTGAAAAAGATACGGACATATATCTTACCATTCACCTCGATCCCGTGATATTGCACGATAGCGAGGCGAATTTGCTGAGGACCAAGGTCGAAAACCTGCTGCGAGCCGTCGATCCCTCGATAGCCTTGCATGACTTTCGTGAGATACGCCGAAGTCTGCCCGCGCTCGTCTTCGAAGTCGGCGTTCCGTTCGATCTCAAACGCACCGACGACGAACTGAAAAACGCCATATACGAAAGCCTATATGCCGAATTCGGTATACAATACGAATATTCCGTCGAGATCAAACGCGAACTCATCGGCTGAAAACAGATAATTTTGTTTCGGAAATCAAAATTCGGGAATGACAAAATATTTTTATGCCGAGGTTTTTATGCGGCAAAAATCGACAAAAAATTCGACCGAAAAATCAAGTCGAATTTTTTAATGAGGAACAGCCGAAAACCGAGATCAGGTCAAACCGAGAAATTCGCCGCTTGCGCTGTATTTAAGAGGTCCGACTATAAGTTCTTTCCAACTACCGCTATTCTCACGATAACGAGTTCTTCCTATCCAAAATCTTTGTTCGCCGCCCGTGGAACTTTCGGCTACAATTTCGGTGTTCATATCCAGATCCAATGTGGAATTCATTGCCATAAGTTCCATTTCCTTATAGTCCTCGCAATATGAGAGCGAAGAATAAAGTTGTATGACCACATTTACGGTCGAGGGAAACAAAGTAAAATCGTTGCTTGCGGTAGCCCAAACTTTACCGTCGCCTCCTTTTAGCCCAAGCGTAATATTAGTAAACAAGCACGGCTCTATTTCGGGCTCCGTTGCCTGCGGCGGAATATCATTTCCCTGCGCGTAAGAAACGGACAAATTAGTCGGCACGGCAACAAGCGCCGCCATGACCAACAAACATAATGCGGATAAAATAATTTTTTTCATATATCTACACCCCTTTGTAATTGCATTTTACCATAAAAGTTTACAAACGAGCAATAATTTCAGGTTGGCAAAAGGTTGTCAATTTGTTGACATTTCATTAACTTTTGCTTCTTTTAATATACAGTATGCTATATAGAGAAAAGTAAAATTTATATTACAACACAAAAGTGAAACAAAAATAAAGATAGATAATAGCGAAATAATAGCCTCGATAGCCAAAAATTCAGAGCAAAAAAGCAACTCGCTTGAACCAAAAGAGTTCAAACGAGTTGCACTTGGCGGAGTAGTGGTAAACTAAATCGAATTATCTGCTAAAGACAATTGAAGTTTATTTTTATTTTAAAGTTCCTGCTTCATTAATTTCGTCACATTGCTTCTGTTTTATTGCGGCAATAAGTTTTATAGTAAAAACAAGCACAATAAGAAGTCCCACAACTAAAAGGCAGAATCCTATTGCCATAAGAACATGTTCAATTCTGTCGGTAACGGTAGCAAGATTGTTGGCAGCTCTTGCCATAGCGGCATATGAATCGGTATAGTAGTCGGCGCCGAATTTAATGCTCCCGTCTATACGCGATGAAATACAATCATAGTCCGGAAAAATTGCAACAAAGCCAAATGCAATAGCCAAAACGCCTATCAGTATTCCAAATATTGATGTAACTAATTGTGATACACTAATCTTTTTCTTATCCATAAATTACCCCTGATTAAAATGAATATCGGACTTCAAGTCCATTATCTGGGTGATAACGCCAAGAAACGTTTACTTTTTTGCCAGAATAAGTTCGCCTACCGTCAACCGCTCTTGTTTCTAACATTTCATCAATAAGATAGCTCGGTAGGCTCAACTTTTCATTTATTTTTTTTATTGCATTTAAAGCTGCTTCTGCATAAGTTGTTGCCAAATCCACATATGGATTATCTTCATAATCATAAGGATTGGTATCAATAGTCAAATAATCGTAACCTGCTTTAGCCCAAGGCGATTTACAATTACATTCTGAATAAACTGAAGAAAAGCTTACAGTTGCGCGTCCGCAAGTTGGGCAGATTCCTTTCTCTACACTATGTGCACCAAGACCTCCTTCGGTTTTGCCACAAATGGTACATTTTTTGGGAGAAAGGCAAGTAGCCTCACTCCATTCATGATCAGCGTATTCACCCATTGTTTTACCGCATTTAGTGCACGTCGCAAGTAATTCACAAGTAGCTTCACTCCATTCATGATCACATTCGCATCCTGTGAGCAATGTTACGTACAAACAGACAAATATCATCATGAATACAATCGATAATAATTTTTTCATTGTTTTTCTCCTTTATAAAATAAAAAGTGCGCCAACCGAAGTCAGCGCACGAAAAACGCAAACTCCGATTGTCGCGAAACAAACTTTATGGATAAGCATGAAATTACTTAACTACTACCCAAAAAAAGGAGTTGCGTTTTTACCGAATCCTATTTTGAGCAGTAGTAACAAAATTATACTTGTTTTATTCTAATAGTTTACTATATTATTCTGAAAATAAAAAAATCATGCCTCCTAAATATACCTAAAGTTTGTTTCGCATAAATAGTATAATACATTAAAATAGAAAACGCAATGAAAATATGGTCATTAAACTAAATTTTTAGACAAAAAGTATATTATCATCGTAAGCTAAAATTATCTTGCATCACCCTTATTGAGAT
>CANQFK010000006.1 GCA_947598585.1 uncultured Clostridia bacterium | reverse complement strand
ATAGAAAGCTCAACCGCAAACAGCGAAAAAATGTGGAACGGGCAAAATCCGAGACAACGGGAAAAGACGATTCGGCGGAATTTCTCGCCTTAAAAGAGCAGGACGAACTCGTATATTCGCAGGCGTTCTCTCTTACAAAACTTTCCTCGTCCCGCCTCTACTTCGGGACGGCAATTCAATATTTTCCCCTCGGCGACGAGCTGTTCCCCGCGCTTATCGAGGACCTCAAAAAAGCCGAAAAGTTTATCTTTATGGAATACTTTATCATCGAGGGCGGGCTGCTGTGGGATTCTGTTCTTTATGTCTTGAAAGAAAAGGCAAAGGCGGGCGTCGATGTGCGCGTCGTCTACGATGATATAGGGTGTATGATGACGCTCCCCGGCAACTATTATAAGCAGCTTGCAAAGGCGGGGATCAAATGCGTTCCGTTTTCAAAACTCGACTGGCAGGCGAACAACAAATTCAACAACCGAAGCCATAGAAAGATCACCGTAATCGACGGGAAAATCGGCTACACGGGCGGCGTCAACCTTGCAGATGAATATATCAACCGCATCGTAAAGCACGGACATTGGAAGGACGTCGGGGTGCGGCTCGAAGGCGAAGCCGTGAACGAACTGACACGGCTGTTCCTTATAGACTACAATCAGAACGTCAAAAAGCCGACGGACAATTTCGGGGACTATTACAGGGCTTCCGACGAAAAAGCCGAGGGCTACTGTATTCCGTTCGGCGACGGTCCCAAACCCATTTACGACAGGCAGGTTTCAAAGACGGCGATCATGAATTTACTCGGCGGCGCCAAACGGTATGTCTATATCACAACGCCCTATCTCATTATCGATAATGAGCTTGCTTCGGCGATCGAAAATACCGCGCTCCGCGGCGTGGACGTTCGGATCATCACGCCGCACATTCCCGATAAAAAGCTCGTCTTTTTGATGACGAGAAGCTACTATCCGCGCCTTATGGCGGCTGGCGTAAAGATTTTCGAGTATGAAAAAGGCTTTATCCACGCAAAGACCTATTCGGCGGACGGGGAGGTGGCGATCGTTGGCACGGTCAATCTCGACTATCGTTCGCTCGTTCACCACTTTGAAAACGGCGTTTGGATGTACCAAAGCGCGGCAATCTCGGATATGGAGAAAGACTTTATTTTGACGCAGGAGAAGTCTATCGAATATCACAGCGGAATGCTCAAACAGAATGTATGGCGGCGGTTCGTGGGTGCACTCGTAAAGATCTTCGCCCCGCTTCTATAATGAACTTTTCTGAAACCGACATTTTTTGGGATTTATGTTGTGGTGTTTCTCCCTCGGAAGTATTAAAATTGAAATATCAAAACAAGGAGGCAAAAATGAACGCAATAGAAATACATGACCTTACAAAGAGTTTTCGCGGAATGTATGCGCTCAATGGGCTATCTATGACCGTGCCGCAGGGCGCGATCTACGGCTTTATCGGCGAGAACGGAAGCGGAAAATCGACGACCGAAAAGTGTATCTGCGGGCATCTCGTTCCCGATAAGGGCAAGATCACGCTGTTCGGCAAGCCCTATACCGACGCGGGCGTCCGCGTGCGCGTAGGTGCGCTTATCGAAAATGCGGGGTGTTTCCCCTCGTCGAGCGTGTACAGTAACCTCATGATGCAAGCGATAAATTTGGGACTGAAAGACAGAAACGGCGAAATCGCACGGGTGCTGAAAATCGTCCGTATGGAGGACAACGCGCGGCTTACATTCAAGAAGTGTTCGCTCGGCATGAAACAGCGTATCGGCATTGCAATGGCGCTACTCGGCGATCCCGCGCTGCTCATTCTCGACGAGCCTATCAACGGGCTGGACACGGACGGTATGCGGCTCATGCGCGAAATTCTCGTGGATATTACCAAAAACTACGGCTGTACCGTGCTTATTTCCTCGCATATCCTCGGCGAACTTGAAAAGATCGCTACCCATTACGGCATTATCCGTCAGGGCAAGATGATAAAGGAAATTGCCGCTTCGGAAATGGACAGCCGATCGAGAAGTTATGTTTCCTTAAAAACGCGGGATATGCAAACTACTTTTGACCTGTTACGACGCGTCGGCTATTCCGTCAAGTTCGAGGAAGGCGAAATGCGCGTCTATGATATTGACGACACGGCAAGGCTTTCCGCATTCCTCATGCAGAGCGGCTGCTGCCTAAGCGAGCTGAAAAAGCACAAGATAGGGCTTGAAGAATATTACGTTTCGCTCATGAGCGGAAAGGGGGCTGTGTAAAATGGAAAACATTAAAACTTTGCAATTCGAGAAGCCGAGCTTTTTCCAAAGATTGAAAGGTATGCTCGGCGTGGACTTCTACCGCCTGTTCCATACGCCGCTTTTCTACATTTTTCTTGCGATCGCGGCTATTATTCCAGCGCTTGTGTCTATGGGCGCAATGGGCGAGGGCGAAACGGCGGGAATGTTTTCTAATGCTTGGCAGATCATCGCCGCTTTCAAACCGCTTTATATCATTCGCGATATAGGAGAATACGCCAACATGAACATGGTCTTTATCTTCGGCGGCATTATGGTGTCTATCTTTATCGGACACGACTATCGGAGCGGGTACGTCAAGCAACTGTTTACCACTCACGCCAAGAAAGAGGACTATATGATAAGTAAGACGCTCGTTTCCGCGTTCTCGATGGTGTGTATGTGCTTTACATACCTCATCGGCGGAATGATCGCAGGAGCGGCGACGGGACTTCCGTTTGCGATAAACGCAGGTTCTCTCCTTTGCGCGATCCTCGGCAAAATGATAATGAGCCTCGGCTGGGCGAGCCTGTATACCTTTATCAATATCATCTTCCGCAGAAAGTTCGGCATTTCCATTGCCCTGTGCTTTGTTCTCGGCACGGGAATCCCCGTTATCGGTGCGGCGGCGCTTCTCGGCAACACGGCGGCGCTCAATGTCTTCCTCTACGGCTCGTCGGTGTACGCCTGCCTTTCGGCGAACTTCTTGTCCGTCCTCGTGTGCCTTGCCTGCTCTTGTGTTTGGGCAATCATCTATAACGTTCTCGGCTCGGTGATTTTGTACCGCAGGGACGTGTATTAAGGAGAAAAGAAAATGAACGCAATTGAAATAAGAAATTTGACCAAAACTTTCGGGGAAAAACGCGCGGTGGACGGCTTGAATATGACTGTGCCCGAGGGAGCGATATACGGCTTTATAGGCGAAAACGGAAGCGGCAAATCGACGACCGAAAAACTCATTTGCGGTCTTATTCGTCCGAGCGGCGGCGAGATAAAACTTTGGGGCAAAGACCATAAAGATCAGGGCGTCAGAGCAAAGATCGGCGTCCTTATCGAAGCCCCCGGCTGCTTTCCCAATTACACCGTCTGGAACAATATGAAGTTGCAAGCCGCCAACCTCGGGATAAAAAACGAGGACGAAGAAATACGGCGCGTGTTGCACCTCGTTCGCATGGACGGTGCGGCGAGCAATAAATTCAAGAACTGTTCGCTCGGCATGAAACAGCGAATAGGTATTGCGTTTGCGCTTCTCGGAAATCCGCAACTTCTCGTTCTCGACGAGCCGATCAACGGGTTGGACGCCGACGGTATGCGCATTATGCGAGAGATCTTGACCGACCTTTCGAAACGCGGTACGACAGTCCTTATTTCCTCGCATATCTTGGGCGAACTTGAAAAAATCGCCACCCATTACGGCATTATCCGCGGCGGAAAAATGCTCAAAGAAATGACCGCCGAACAGCTGAACGCCGACTGCCCGACCTATGTTGCCCTCAAAACGGACGAGATCGAAAAGACGAGGGCGATCTTACAGCGTGCGTTCGGACGGGCGGATACAGACGAACAGACGGGCGAGATCCGCGTCTATGGCGCGAGCGCGGAGGAGGTCGCGGGCTTTCTTTACAAGCAACACGGCATTGCCGTCAGCGAAATTCGCACGGCAAAGATAAGCCTCGAAGAATATTATATCGATCTCATGCAGGAGGGAAAATAACATGAACGCGAATGTCAAAAACGACTTTATAAAACGCCTGAAAACCATGCTCAAAGTGGACGCGCGCAGAATGTTCACTATGCCCACGGTTTGGATAATGCTCGGCATTTCTCTCGCGCTTCCCATTCTTATCCTCGTGATGACTTCTTTCATGGGCGGGACGATGGTAAATCCGCAGACGGGCGTGGAAACAACGGTAGAAACGTTTACGAACGTCTGGCAGGCGATAGGCTCGGCGGGCGGAAACGCCATGAGTATGGACCTTACGAGCATGTGCAATATAAATCTCCTGTATTTCCTTGTGGCGATATTCGTGTGCCTGTTCGTGGGCGAGGACTTCCGAAGCGGATACGTCAAAAACCTGTTCACGGTGCGCGCGAAAAAGACCGATTATGTCCTCTCAAAAACGATCGTGCTGTTTACGGCTTCGGTGGGAATGTTCGTTCTCTATTTTGTTGGAGCAATGATAGGCGGCGGGATCGCGGGGCTTTCCTTCGACCTTGCCTCGGTAGGGGCAAGCGCAGGCGGGATCGTCGCTTGCATGATAAGCAAAATATTCTTCGCGCTCGTATTCGTGTCGATCGCTCTGACCCTTGCCACCGTCGGTAAGCAAAAACTTTGGCTCTCTATCCTCGGCTCTTTGGCGGCGGGAATGCTCCTGTTTACCATGATCCCCATGATGACGCCGCTCGATTCGGGCGCGTTCAACGTCGCTCTTTGCGTTCTCGGCGGACCCTTATTTGCCGCGGGGCTCGGAGCGGTGAGCAACGTTATACTCAATAAGACAAGTTTGGTATAGAATTTAGGTAATAAATAAGCTCGTTTATCGTAAACGAGCTTATTTTCGTATTATCGTATGAATATTATTTGCTTTCAAAGTCGCTCAATACAAATTCTATGGCGTTATTGAATTCGGGCGGTTCCTTTTGAAGATCTTCGCCGCGGCTGTAATACGTTACCATTTTCGTGAGAATATTGCGGCATCTTATGTTTTCGCCGCCCTTATATGCGCCCTGAGCGTAATAAGCATAAAAGGGTTGTCCCTTTGTTCGTCCGTTTTCGGTAAGCATAATGGCGACATAATGGCTTTTCAATTCGTTGTTTTCGGTAAGTTTGAATTCGTCGTCAAAGCCCAAAAGGATATCGGGATCTTCAACCTTTACGTTTTCCCAATAGTCCTGAGAAGAGAGGCTTTTTACCGACGTGACCGCCATTTCGGACGTCACGAGTTCGCCTTTATGAAAACTTTGATATTTGTTGAAGCACTCGAACCAATTTACGACGGCAAATTCCTGGCTGAAAGTGGAAGAACTTGCCATTGTGTCGGTAAGACCTTTCATGGCGCGGATATAGTAATAGATGATCTCGTTATCGATATAGTTGCCGGGCGTGAACGTCAGCGTTCTCGTTTCTCCGTTTTGGAATTGCTCCTTTGTCGTCGCGTATTTCGCTTCGCCCTTATCATAGTCCGCTTCGAAATAGTACGATGCCGACGGAGTGACGACTTCCTTGACCGTGGAAATGGCATAAAGCCCGTCGCGTTTGAAAGTGGACTCCGAATGGATCTCGCTCTTTTCGGTCGAGCCTTTATATGATATCATGAAGTCGGTCTTTAAGTTCAGGACGGTGATCTCTACGGGAGCGTCCTCTGTGCCCGTATTCAGCTTGCTTTGAGTCAAAGTGAATTTCAAGTAGCTGTCGTCATCGGTTATGGCGGTTTTGCCGTCGGCGCCGAGAACGTAGTCGGTGACCTTGTAAGTGGACGTTTCCGACGAGAAACTTCTCGACGATTGCCACGGCAGATCGCGATAGTCGTCGAGCACGACGCTGTTGGTGGCGGGCGCGGCGCACCCTGCAAGCATAATTACGAGCAGAAAAGATATAAATAATGACGCTGTTTTTTTCATTGAATTTCTCCACAAAAAACGATTTTTAATAAGTGTACCACATTTGACTTGATTTGGCAATCCAAAAAGGTTATAATATAACAAATGGAAGCAAATTTTATCAGATCCGATAGCTATCATGACGCGATAAAGAGCGTCATAGCAAAAATCGAACGGCGCACGGTCGATCTCGGCGTGAGGCATTTGCTCATCGTTCCCGAACGATACACGTTGCTTGCCGAAAAATATCTTTACGAAAATTCTTGCGGATCGTTCGACGTCGAAGTCCTTTCGCTCAGCAGGCTGTTTTACAAGATGAAGATAACCACGCCGCTGCTCAGCCGCGAAGGGGCGATAATGCTTATAAGGGGAATGTTGCCCGACATAAAATTAAAGTGTTATTATCGTTCGGTGGCGTATCGCGGCTTTTGCGAAAAGCTGTACGACGCGATAAACGATTTCGCCGCAAACGGAATAGAGCCCGAGGACATTCCCGAAACGTCGCTCAAACTTTGCGACCTGAAAGCCGTCTATGCCGAATACAAAAAGAGGATAACGGGCAGATTTGTGGACAGCATGGGCAAACTCAGCCTTATAGCGAGTTTTGCGCCCCTAAGCGAATATCTTGACAATGTACATATTTACGTCGCCAACTTCGACTATGTGGACAACGCGACCCAAAAGGTGCTCGACGCGTTGAAACAAAGGGCTCTTTCGTACACCGAATGTCAAATGTGCGGCGACGAAAAAGTGAATGGCAACAAGGAAAAGTATTGCGGCGAGGGCGCGCTTGCGGTAAAAGAGGTCGCTAAGCGAATAAGATATATGGCATACAACGGCGTTCCGTACGAGGACATGGCGGTCATTCTCGGCAACGCTTCGGCGGATAGGGTAAAGAGGATTTTCGAGGAGTTCGAATTGCCATGCTTTGTGACCCAGAGCAAACGCCTTTCCGATATGCCGCTGTCGTCGTTTCTCATGACGCTTTTCGAATGCGCGCAGAGAAAGAACAGGGAAAGTTTTATAGTTTTAAGCAAAAACCTGTACATGGGTATTGAAAAAACGTGTGCCGACGAGTTCGAAAACTATGTAAATTCGCACCTTGTGGAATACAAGGGCTTTTACGAGCGCTTTGAGGATTGCCCGAGCGAAGTGGAAAAGACGCGAATAAAGATCGTCGGACTTGTCGAATATGTCGAAAAGCAGTTCGGCGCGATAAACGACGCAAAAAATTTCGGAGCGTTGCTCGAAGGGATTTTCGAAGCTGTTTCGGCGGAAAAGACGACGGAAGAGGCGTTCGATTCGGTCGCTGCGGTCGAAAGGATGCGCGCGCTTGTCGCATTGATGGAGCAAGTGGACATAAAGGGCAATTTCGAATTCGTGTCGGCGGTTTTTGCCGAGGGGCTCAAAGCTACCGAAATGGCGTCTATCCCGTACAAGGGCGGAGTGATAGTGGGCGATCCCGCGTCGTTTCGCGGGGGCAAGTACAAATTTATGGCGGTTCTCGGTTTTGATGACGGATCTCTGCCGCAGATATACGACGACACGTCTTTGATAGGCGACGACGAAAAGGAGTCCTTCTCCGAAATGGAACGCGCCGCCGCTATCAATATGAGATACGAGCGCGAATTGCGAGCCGCTCTTGCCAGCGCGGAAAATATCTTTGCGACTTACACTTCGCCGTCGGGCATGATGGACGAGCTTTTCGAGGACGCACCGCTTATTGGCGACGGGGACAATTATCTTTTGCGCGCGGGCAGCAAAAAGCACGCGGTGGAACTCATGCTCGAACTGACAAAACTTGCGGAAACGTCGCAAAGGGACGAAAGAGCATTTATAAACGCGCTGTTCAAAGCCACGCGATCGAACGATTCCATCTTTCTTTCGCCGCGGACGGACAAAATAGAGAACGCCGAAAAACTGTTCTTTCCTTTCGGAACGACAAGCGTAAGCCAGTTGCAAAGATTTTTCAAGTGCCCGTACAGGCATTTCGCCGATTACGGCTTGCGGCTCAAAAACAGAGATAAGGGCGAAATTTCGGCGGCGGACGTGGGCAGTTTTTTGCACCTCATCGTCGAAAAAACGATAAGAGCCGGAGATTATTCGGACATAGCGCGCGCGGTGGACAAGGCCGTGACCGAGATAATGAACGAGGGCGGAAAATTTTCGCTTTCGGGCAACAAAAGCGAGGTCGAGGCGTTGAAAGCCGAGGCGGTCGAAACGATAAAGATATATGCGGAACATCTCAAAAAGGGCAAATTCACGCCGATAGGACAGGAGATAAAATTCGAATACGACTTCGGGGGCATAACGCTTTCGGGCAAGATAGATATGGCGGACGAATACGACGGCTACATAAGGCTGATCGACTATAAGACGGGCGATTACGAATTGAAATTTTCGGACGTTTATTATGGGATCAACATTCAACTTCCCATGTATATGGCTGCGTGCAGTCGAAAATACAAGCAGGCGGCAATGTTCGATTTTCCGCTTACATACAATTGGCTGGACGACAGGTTCGCCCATAGATTTTCGGGCTTTATGCTCGGCGACCTCGATATAGTCAAGGCGGTGGACGGCAGCTTTTCGGACGAGAGCGAAGTGTTCAACATGAAGTGGAAAGCACGCGACGTTTTGGCGGCAAGCGATTACCTGCTGAGCAAAGACGAAATGCGGAAATTGACCGATTATGCGGTCATGCTGTCCGAAAAAGCCATAAGCGAAATAAAGGACGGATATGCGGCGGCTACTCCGTGCGGCGAAAAAGAATGCAGTTATTGCGATTATTCATGCCTTTGCGTGGATAAGGCGGTGCGCAAAAGAGTTAAAATGCGCAAATCGGGTTTTTATAAGGCGAACGATGAAAAGGATATGGTCAGATAGTCAAAAGGAAGTAATTTACGCAAACGACGCGAGGATACTCGTTTCGGCGTCGGCGGGCAGCGGCAAGACCACCGTCATGATCGAACGTATCCTGAGGCTTATAGGCGAGGGAGCAAAACTCGCCAATATGCTCGTATGCACATTTACCAAGGCGTCCGCCGCGGATATGCGCGCCAAGCTGTATGCCGAAATGAGCAAAAGAGGCTACAAAAGCGAACTGAAAGAACTTTCGCGCGCCGATATTTCCACGATAGACAGCTTTTGTCAACGCGTCGTAAGCAAATATTTTTACGTTCTCGGCGTGGATCCCCAATTCGAAGTTTTGGACGAGGGCGAAAGCGCGGCGATGAAAAAGGACGCGGTGGAAAAGGCGATTTCGAGGAGCGTTTCGGATGAGGATTTCGAGCTGCTGTGCTATATCCTGCGCTCCAAAAGGCGCAATTATAGACTAAGCGAAGCGATCTCGGGGATAATGGAATATCGCAGTATAAATCCCGATTCCGTTCCGTCTTATAACTACGACGCCGAGGACGTGAAAAGACGGATCGACGAATATATGTCAAGGTATAAGCAAAGGATAAAGGACAGAGTGGAGAGGCTTTTCGAGGTCACGGACGAAAAGGAAACGGAGGCGGAACTCCTTTCGGCGCTTGAAAACGGAGAACCGTCATGGGAAAGGCGGAATCTCGCTCATCCCGAATTAAAGCCGTGCGTGGACTATCTCAAAGGGGCGGTAAAGGAATACTGTCAGACGCTTGGGGGTCTTGACGAATTAAGACCGCAGTACGAATCCGAACATTTTATAAAAGCGCTCATAAAGGCGGCGGATCTTGCGTGCAAAGAGTACGAAAACGAAAAGTCGAAGCGTTCGGCGGTGGACTTTGCCGACCTCGAAAACATGACGCTCCGCATTTTGCGCAGCGACGCGGGCGAGGAGATAAGCAAAAAATACAAATACGTCTTTGTGGACGAATATCAGGATATAAATCCGTTGCAAGAGGCGATATTGTCCATAGTCGCAAAAGGCAACAATTTGTTCATGGTGGGCGACTTGAAGCAGAGCATCTATGCGTTCCGCGGTTGCGCTCCTTACATATTCAAGCAAAAGTACGACGAATATATCGGCACGGGTAGCGGAAAGGTCATAAATCTCGACGTCAACTACCGCAGCGCAAAAAAAGTGGTAAGTTTTGTCAACGACGTTTTTCGCGATCTGATGACCGAGGATTTCGGCGGCGTGGATTACGGCGCCAATCCCATGACGGCGTTCAGTCCCGAGGAAGGATATGTAAAAATACACCTCATTACGGGCAAGGAAACGCCCCCCGAACTGAAAGGCGTGTACAGCGTTCGCGACAATAAGGACACGTCCATGCTCCGAAACGAGGCGGAGGCTACGCTTATAGCATATCGCGTGCAAAATCTTTTGGAAGAAGGCGTTTCGCCCGGGGACATTGCGATATTGACGCGGTCTATGGGCTCGCTCGAAGACCTCGTTATCGAAAAACTCAAACAGATAAATTTGTCTGTATCCTTAAAAGAGGACGTCCGTTATATCGACGCGCCCGTCACAGGTCAACTCATAAACTTTTTGAGGCTTATAGACAACAGGCGGGACGACAAGGCTATGGCTGTTTCCATGCTTTCTCCGTTCGGCGGCTTCGGCGAAAACGAGCTCGCAAGGATAAGAATGAGCGCGGACGGGAACTTTTTCGAATGCGTGCAAAGCAGCGATGACGAAAAAGTAAAGGATTTTTTGAACGTTCTCGATAGATACGGCGAACTCAGCCGCAAAAAGAACGTGGACGAACTTGCGGATATGATCGTTTCGGAGTTCGGCTATTTCAATTATGCGTTCAAACTCGGCGGCGGCGCGCCCGAAGTTCTGGACAAGTTTTTGGAATTTCTTAACGCTTGTCCGTTCAAAAGCACGCTACGATCGACGCTCAAATTCATAGACGAACACGATCCGCACGCCGAACTTGTCGGCGACGAAAATTCCGTCAAACTCATGACTGTCCACAAAAGCAAGGGGCTGGAATTCGACCATGTGTTCCTTATAGGCCTTGGCGAGAGCTTCAATTTGAAAGAACTAAGTAGACCCGTCTTTGTCGAAAGCGATATATGTATGAACGTTTACGAGGATCATGCCGCTTACGAAAGCGATCTGAAATTTCTCAAACGGGTGGAAAAAAAGAAAAAATTGCTCGAAGAGGAACTTCGGATATTTTACGTTGCGCTCACCCGCGCCAAATTCGGGCTCGAACTTTTCGGCGCATTGACCGAAAGCAACCACGCCGTCGCGGCATACGAGGCTCAACCTGCGAAGATAGTGGCTTTGAGCGAATGTAATTCGTTTATTAGCTGGCTCGCGCCCATGCTTATAGAGGCAGACAAACGCGATATCGGCGAAATATCGGTGGAGGAGGCGGAGCCGCGCAAAGTCTTTATAGGCGAAGCGGACGAAACGCTCGTAAAAAGTCTTACGGATTATTTCGATTTCGCCCCGACGGCAAAAGCGCCCATAAAAAGCTATGTCAGCAAGATAGCGCACAGCGACGACGAGCCCGCGACGTTCATAACGCCCGAGCCGAGCGAGGGAAGCGCGGTGGAAAGGGGCAACGCATATCACAGAGCAATGGAAAGGATAGACTTCTTTTCGCCCGATCTGTCTGCAATAGATCCCGCGGATATGGCGCTTATCGATAGGGATAAACTGCTTGGCGCGGCGCAAAAAATGAAACGATTCAAGGGCAAAATGTTCAAAGAAAAGCCTTTTATGCTCAATATAGACGCGGCGGAGGCGGGGCTCGACGGCGCGGGCAAAGTGCTCGTTCAGGGCGTAATAGATCTCCTTGTCATCGACGGCGACGAGGCGGTCATAGTGGATTACAAAACGGGCGCGGCGCACGGTCCGTTCGAGAGCGGATACATAAAGCAGGTGGATCTTTACGCCAAAGCCGCCCAAAGATTGTTGAACAAAAGGATAGCGGGAAAGTACCTGTACTATTTCGACTCAGAATTATTTGTCGAAATAGAGTAAGTTTTGTCCGCATACAAAAAAAGCGCTTTCTCCGATGTATAATCTCGATAAGGAGGCGCTTTTATGATACCCGAACTTATTACGAACAAACGCGAAAAGAGCAGCGAAGTGAAGATCGAGGACGTTGAAAAGGTCCTGTTGAAAAACTTTTACGAGTCCGGCAGCGCGCAAAGGGCGACGGAAACTTTGAGAAAACTTCTCGGTGATGACAAGAACTAAAACAGTATTATGAACGAGGCTATCCCGAGGAGAACGCTCACTGCCGAGATGATCCCGCCCGCAAGACACAGCTTGCTTTTTGTCAGCATAAAGCCGACGGAGCAGCATATTACCGACAGCGTAAAGCCTGTCACGACCGCCGTCACGGAGAACGGCGAAAACAGCTCGCTCAGCGTCGTAAGCAGCGCAAGCACAAATCCGTACGCCGACAAACCGAACGAGATCACGCTTAAAATTACGATCGCTATGGGAATGATCTTTTTCATGCTCCGATTTTAGCATATCGGAGCGCGGATTGTCAAATGCGGCAAAGAAAAAAGAACGACTTTTCGAAAAAAGCCGTTCTCTGCCATGCCGTTATCTGCAATCGACGCCGTATTTGATGATCTTTATACTGCCCGTTTTGCGTTTGTTTACAAATTCCACACAGCGGTGGTCATTGTTTTCGTCTATGACGATCTCCACTTCCTCGCAGCAGCGGTGATAGCCCTGAGGCGGCTCTACCTCGCGTAAGTAATATTTTCCGAACGGCAAACAATCTATTATCGCCTCGCCGTTCGCGTCGGTTTTTATGCACATTATCTGCTCATGGTGGCAGTCCATAAGCACGAATTTGGCCCCGCTCAATCTGGTCTTTTCTTGCATGTTTATCTCCTTGAATTTAAATGCGGCTAATATATAATATTCCTTCGTCGCAAAAATGTGAATTTAATTTGGGTCATACGCTTGACTTTTTGCCTTATATAAGGCTATAATATAGTAACGGAGGAACCTATGAAGAAGTTTGTCGCCGCTTTCGTCGTAATTTCGGTCATGATCGTTTGCGTATGTTGCGGACCTTATACCGACTATGCGGGCACATACAGTCGCAGCGACGCAAGCAATAATTCGTACACCGTTACGCTGTCCGCTTCGGGAAATTTCAGATTCGAGCGCAAACTTTCCAAGTCGAGTTCTCTTTACGGCGGACCCCTCGATAACGACGATCACAATGTGCGAAAGGGCACATTTACTGATCAGGACGGCGTTATCGTTATCAAATTTTCCTATTACGACGAGGCGCAAAGAATGACGGTCACGGAAACCGCTACGGCGAAAATAGTCAAGGACAAATTGATAATTTCGGGCAGTGACCAGATAAAAGGCTCTTATACGAAAAAATAGAGAGAGGAGAGGATCTTTATTATGAACAAAAAAAGTTTTTTTGTTGTGTTGGCGATCATGATCTCGGCAGTTTGCTTATGTTCGTGCGCGCCTAAATACGAAGAGATAAAAACCAAATACAAAGAGGACGGTTATAACGTCATGGAGATACCGCTCGGGTCGGCTACCGCGCAGGATCTTGCGTCGCTTTCGGGCTTTGAACTCGACAAGGTGGGCGCCATGTTTTTTGCCACCAAGGACACGGTGAACAGGGTGGACGTCGTCACCTTTAACGACGGCAAGGAAGCGACGGCTTTTTACAATAAGCAAAAGGGAATATCCACTCCCAATTTCGACGTCGTAAAAAAGGGCAACACCGTCATCTACGGCACCGAGGAAGCGGTGGACTTTATCAAATAAAACGCTTTTATAAGGCGACATAAAGAAAACGCGGCATGACAAATGTCGCTTTTTTTATCAAAAAAAGCAGGTTTTTTTGTCGCTTTATAGTATAAATAATGGACTTATCGAATTAAATATGATATAATCATATAGTTCGGTCAAAATGCCGAAATATTCAAAGGAGATAGTTTATGAACACTCAATTACTTATCATAATAGTAATGTTCGCATCTGTTCTCGGGCTCGGATATGCGGCGCTCAACTTCTACCTCACCAAAAAACTCAAAGAGGGAAACGAGCGAATGCAATTCATCGCATCCAAGATACGAGAGGGCGCAAACGCATTCATTCGTTATGAGTACAAAATAGTTGCGATCATCGGCGCCATCGTCGCCGTTATACTCGCGCTTTTGATTGCGTGGGAGGCGGGCGTTGCGTTCGTTATCGGCGCAGTCATGTCGGCTACCGCGGGATTTGTGGGTATGAAGATCGCTACATACGCCAACGTCAGAGTTACAAACGCCGCAAAGGAAACGCGTAACACCGGCAAGACTTTAAAAGTCGCATTCAGAGGCGGCTCGGTAATGGGACTTTGCGTAGCGGGCTTCGCGCTTCTCGGCGCAGTCATAGTGTATTGCGCTTTCGGTCTTGGCATGAACATGATAGGCACCGAGATCGGCGAAATGGGGTTGCAAGCCGTGACTCACACCAATCCCATAACACATCAGGCATATAACCTTTCCATAATCCTTTCCGGTTATGCGCTCGGTTGCTCGATCATCGCGCTTTTCAACCGTGTGGGCGGCGGAATTTACACCAAGGCTGCCGACATGGGCGCGGACCTTGTAGGCAAGACCGAGGCTCATATCCCCGAGGACGATCCGCGCAATCCCGCGACAATTGCCGATAACGTAGGCGATAACGTAGGCGACGTAGCCGGACTCGGCGCAGACCTGCTCGAAAGTTACATGGGCGCGATCATGTCCACCGCAATTCTCGCGATAGAAGTTTTCGCGCATAATATGACCTTTACTTCGGAATCGCTGTATCAAAAGATGTTGCTCTTCCCGTTCCTGTTCTCGGCGATCGGACTTATAGGTTGCGTTATCGGAATATCCTATCCGCTCGTAAAACGCAAGTTGTCCGACAATCCTCACCGCGAACTCAATCTCGCGACCTGGATAAGCGCGGGCGTGACGATAATAGGCGGCGGTATTATGACCTATCTGCTCTTTAACGGCGAGGACGCGGGACAGCTCAAAGGCGCCAATTTCTCTTGCGGAGCATTTACTCCGTGGATAGCGGCGGCTCTCGGTATTGTAGCCGGTATTGTGATAGGTATTATTTCGGAATATTATACAAGTTACGACTTTAAGCCCACCAAAAATATTGCTCATGCAAGTAAAGAAGGCCCCGCGCTTACCGTTACGCAAGGTATGGCAACGGGCATGATATCCACCATGCTTCCCGTTATCGTATTGGGCATAGCGATCTTCGCGTGCTATGCGCTCGGCGGAATGTACGGCGTAGGTTGCGGCGCTATGGGTATGCTTTCTTTCGTTGCAGCGACCGTTTCGGTTGACACATACGGACCCATAAGCGATAACGCGGGCGGCATTGCCGAAATGAGCCATCTCGATCCCGACGTTCGCGAGATCACCGACAAACTCGACTCCGTGGGCAACACCACCGCCGCGATAGGCAAGGGCTTTGCGATAGGTTCTGCCGCTTTGGCGACGCTTTCCATGATGTCGAGCTATTTGTTCGCGGGCGGACTTTACTCGTATGTGGGCAACGCATTGGACGGTGTGGCGCAGATCGCATTGAACATTGTACGAGGCGACGTTATAGTCGGAGCAATAGTAGGCGCGGCTATCCCGTATCTTTTCAGCGGTATGCTGATAAACGCGGTCGCAAAGGCGGCACGTCAAATGGTAGACGAGGTTCGTCGTCAATTCAATGAAAATCCCAAGATCCTCACGGGCGAGGAAGATCCCGATTCCACCAAGTGCGTAACGATCTCTTCGCAGGGCGCGTTAAAGCAGATGATAGTTCCGTCTATCGTTGCGATAGCCATTCCCGTTGTGTGCGGCTTTGTGTTCGGCGCGGGCTTTGTGGGCGGAATACTCATAGGCGCGACGCTTTCGGCGATCATGCTTGCGATCTTCACGGGCAACGCGGGCGGCGCTTGGGACAACGCCAAGAAGTTCATCGAATCGGGCGGCGTCGAGGGCGCAAACAAAGGCGACGCCACTCACGAGGCTGCTGTCGTCGGCGACACGGTGGGCGATCCGCTCAAAGATACGGTCGGACCCTCCCTCGATATCCTTATCAAGATAATGTCCACGATCTCGCTCGTGTGCGTAGTCGTATTCAACGAATACAACCTTATGACTTTGTTGAATCTCAATTCGTTATTCGGATTCTGATAAAATGATCTTATAAAGCAAAAAAGCACGGAGTTATGCGCTTCGTGCTTTTTATGTGCGAAAAACCGCGTCAGATCAATCTTTTTTTGCACTTTGCCCGATTAAGACCGAAAATCGGTTGACTTTAAAGGATTATTTCTTTATAATATATAAGCGCAATTTTAAATATAAGAGGAAACTATTATGAAAAGAACTTATCAACCCAAGAAAAGAACCCGCGCAAAGGTGCACGGATTCAGACAGAGAATGAGGACCCAGGGCGGAAGAAGAGTGCTTGCTCGCCGCAGAAGAAAGGGCAGGAAGAATATCGCAGCCAAGCCGCTCGGCTCTCACTAAGCCTTAAAGTGACGCATAGCATGCGTTTCACGGGTATATGCTGAAAAGAGTTTACAGACTGACAAAACACGGATCGTTCGGATTTGTATATCGTAAAGGAGAAAACAAAGCTTCGGCGGCGTTTTCTCTATTTTATGTTAGATCCGCCACTTTCAGGATCGGATTTTCCGTAAGCAACAAATTGGGCAAAGCCGTCGTTCGCAACAAGCTGAAACGCCGTATGCGCGCCGTCATAGAGGACATGCTTCCTCTCCCTAACTATCAGATGGTGCTCGTGGCAAAGCATAAGGCGACGGAACTCGACTATCAAGCGATAAAAAACGACATACGAGGTCTTTTTCAAAGGGCGAAATTGACGGGCTGAAAATGAAGAAGAAAAAGCGAAAAATTTTATTATATATTCTCAGCTTTAAGTGGTTGTTCATTCTGCCCGTACTTTTTTACAAAAAATGTTTATCGCCGCTTATGCCCAACGTTTGCATTTATTATCCGAGTTGTTCGACTTACATGATCGAATGTATCAAGGAATTCGGCATAAAAGGAGTCTTTTTAGGCATAAAGCGATTGCTCAGATGTACCCCCGCTCACGACGGCGGATATGACCCGCCGCCCATTAACCGTAAAGGAGATATTAAATGGCTTTTTTGACATCGGCTGTACAAATGACCGAACCGACGGGACTTTGGGAATGGCTCATTCTCAATGTATTCGGCTTTATAGGCAATTACGGTTGGCGTATTGTCGTATTGGTCATTTTTCTTAAACTTATCTTGTCGCCGCTCGATTTCTATCAAAGATACAAGATGCGCAAAAATCAACGCATCACCGAGCAACTCAAACCCCAACTCGAAAGGCTCGAAAAGCAGTACGGCGAAGATAAGCAGACGTTGCAACAAAAACAGATGGAACTCAATCGCAAAGCAGGATTCAGCTATATGTCGGCTTGTATCCCGCTTATCATCACGTTTGTGTTGTTCATCACATTCTTTACGGCGCTTCGTCAGGTCAGCTCGTTCATGGAATTCAGACAGTACGTCGAAATGTACGACGCCTATGTCACGGCGTACGAGGACACGGGCTTCGATTACACCATAAGGACGGACGGAAACGAATATCAACTCAGCTTGGACGAGTCCGAGGATTATGCCGAGATAGACGCATGGCTGCAACAGGTTTTCTCGGGCGAGGACGCGGAAAAAACGCTTGACAGCTACCTCGGACCCGAGATAGTAAGCGAATTTCAGCACGCGCATATAAACGATCATATCGAAAAGCTCATGCGCTACAAGACCGAATTTATCGACGCGGGCAAGTCTTATAAGGACTTTGTGCGCGAATACGCGGGCAGGGGCGGCTCGGGAGATCCGACAAAAGAGGACTTCCCGTTTGCCATGAGTATTCTTTTGCAGGGGCGGGCGCAGGAACAGACCGTTCCGGCTTTTGAGAGCAGTCGCACGAAATTTCTTTGGATAAAGAGTTTGTGGGTAGCGGACGTTCCCTGGTCGAAGTCGCTTCCTCAGTGGAGCAATTTCAAAGACGCGATGAGAAGTTACGGCTATCTCAGCGAGGACATCAACAAAAATCCCAGCGACGTTTACAACGGCGAAAACCCCAACCAAGGCAAATACAACAGCTTGATAAAACAGGAAACTTATCAGATAGTCACAGCCAAAGTAAGAGAGCATAGCGACCTTTACGACACCAACGGCTACCTTATCATGGTGATACTTGTCGTTGGACTCAGCATATTGTCGCAAGTTATATCCAATATGCAGCAAAAGAAGTCGGGTCAGACTTTGCAGGGGAACGGCGCGGGCATGATGAAAGCCATGTTGTGGATAATGCCCATAATGCTTGGCATATTCGCACTTACGAGTTCGAGCGCGTTCACTCTTTACATGGCAGTCAACTCTATAATGACGCTTTTGATAAACTTCGTGACAAGCCTTATAGTGAATCTTATATTCGGCAGAGAGAACCGTCATACGACGGTCATCAAGCACGGGCGCGCGGATCCGAATGACAGAAATAATAAAAAATAGGAGTTAGAATTTTTAATGATCGTAATTGAATCAACAGGAAGAAAGTTAAAGGACGCGATCGACAACGGACTGAATCAACTCGGCAAGACGCTCGACGAGGTCGAAGTCGAAATAATCGACAACGGCGGACTGTTCCGTAAGGCAAAGGTAAGGATAAGCGTTCAGGGCGAAGAGCCGCCTATCGAAAAAAAGGAAGAGCCCGCAAAGGTCGAACAAGAAGTTAAGGCAAAGAGCGAGAACCGCGAAAGACCTATAAAGGAAGCTACAGAGCCTAAGCCCGAAAAGAAAAGAGAACAGCGCGAGGCGAGAGAGCCTAAGCAGGATAAGCCGAAAGAGCAAAGAGAACATAAGGCGGAAAAGCCGAGAGAGCAAAAGGCAAAACAGCAGGAAGAGAAAAAGCCTCGTCCCGAGCAAAAGGAAGAGGAGAACGTTCAAAGAGAGCCGCGCCAATATGAGGCGGTGACTCCCGAGGTCGTAAAGAAAGCCGAGGATTTTGTCACCACGCTTATAGAAAAAATGGACGTGGAAGCGAAGATAAGCACGGAAGTGGAGGACGGCAGGCTCAAAATCGATCTCGGCACCGAAAGCAGCACCTTGATAGGCTATCATGGCGACGTGCTCGATTCCATAGAATATCTCACCAACTATATCATAAATCATGAGTCGGAAAAATTCTATCATGTGGTGGTGGATTGCAACGGCTATCGCGAAAAGAGAAAGGAGAGCCTCATTGCGCTTGCCAACAAAATGGCAGCCAAGTGCATTAAGATCCGTCACAAGATCACGCTCGAACCCATGAACAGCAACGAACGCAAGATAATACATTCCGCGCTTGCCGATAACGATCAGATCTTCACGCGCAGCGAGGGACACGAACCGAACAGACATGTCGTCATTCTTTACAACAAGAAGAAATAATTTGCTTAAAAGCAATAAAAAAGCAGTAACTTGTATGTTACTGCTTTTTTGCTAAACTAAAACGATCATTTTATGAATTTGGCGCCTGCGTCCCACGCCGTGCCCACCTTTTCGCCGATGGCATAATAGCCGTTTTGGAATTGGTCAAACACGAACGCGTTGAGTTTTTTGGGATCGACCTTGCCGTTTACCAGCACTTTTTCGTCAGCGAGGACGTTCACGATCTCGCCCAAAACTCTGAATCCCGTTTCGGTGTGTTGACATTCCTTTGCTCTACATTCGAGGGTAAGGGGGAAGTCGGTTATTACGGGTGCGTCAACGCGCGTGCTCTTTACCGCAGTCAGCCCCGTCTTTGCGAATTTGTCCGAAATGTCGTTGCCGGAAGCTATGCCGAAATAGTCCGCTTCCGCCATATGCGGAATATCCGCTATACTCAAAGTGAACGCGCCGCGTTCCTTGATGTTTTGCGAGGTCTTGTGACTTTCGCTGATGTTGAGCGCCACTTGGTTTTCGTCGCAAATGCCGCCCCAAGCCATATTCATGACGTCTACCTTACCGTCTTTGCCGTATGTCGCGATCATAAGCACGGGCATAGGGAAACATAAGGTTTTACTCCGAGATCTTTTAACATATTTTTATACCTCCGTTTCAAGCGTATTGTATCACATGACGGAAAAAAACGCAAGAGTTTGTTCGGTCAATGCAAAGGTCAATGCAAATTTTTTGCGGCGTAGCCTTGCGAAAATAAAAAACAGACCGACGAATTTTCATCGGTCTGTTGCGCGTTTTGTCGCTTGACTTTTATGCGTTCAAAGCCTTTTGCACTTCGCTTTCAAGCGTCGATTTATCGAGTTTGCCTTGCATGGTAAAGGTCACCTTGCCGTCCTTTCCGACTATGACGGTGATGGGGTAGGAGTTCACGCCGCCGTAAGCTATGAACGTCTTTGCGGTGGAACCGTCCATCTCGTCCTGCAAAAAGACTATCTTGCTGCTCAGCCATTCTCTGTGGTTTGCGGGCACCCATATTTCGGGCTCGCTGTTTACCTCTATCCTGCCGTGTATAGCCACTATCGTAACGTCGTATTCGTCGGCGACTTCGGCAAATTCGGGCAATTCCTCTACGCAAGGTCCGCACCAGGTAGCCCAGAAGTTTACGACCACAACTTCGCCGAGGTGATCTTCCATATCGAACGTTTCGTCGAGCAGGTCGTATCTGCCTCGCTCGTTATAGCCGTATTTTTTCAGCGAGAACGCGGGCGCCTGAGATCCGATCATTATGTCGGAAATTTCGGGCTCGGGCAGGGTGTTGAAGTATATGAGCGCGGTGAGCAATACTGCGAAAGCGGCTATCCAGGCTCCCACTCTTATCCAGAAGTTCCTGTCGTGCTTTTTGCCGCGAGCGGAACGATCGTTTTCGCCTTTTACGGGCGGAATGTCGGCATAACCGCCTTCGGACACCATAAGTTTTATATTGGAATGTTCGTTTGCGGGAGCAACGTTGTTTTCGCCTGCCGCAGCAGTAGCCGTCGCAAGCGTTCCGTTTGCGGGCGCGGTGTAGGTCATTTTTCTTATATCGCCGAGTTTGACTTCGCCCGCAGGTTCTTCGATATCGTTTTTGCGGAGGAATATCTTCGAGCCTTTCCAGGTGATCGCCTTTGCGGGGCAAACCGAAATACATTCTCCGCAGTTTATACACTCATGATCGCCGACGTGCTTTACGTCCATTTTGCAATGTTGGATACAAAGTCCGCAATCGGTGCACTTGTTTTCGTCCAGCTTTACGCCTATGAGCGCAATGCCGTTAAAGAATCCGTAGATCGCGCCCAGCGGGCAGATGAATCGGCAGAAAGGACGGTACAAAAGCACGCTTGCCACTATCACGACGCAAAGGACCGCAAACTTCCAGGTGAAGATAGGTCCGAGCATATCGAGCAGATTTCTGCTGCCCGATTGGTTGGCGGGATTGAGCAACAATCCGAGGCCGCCCTCGAACGTGCCCGCGGGGCAAATGAATTTGCAGAAGCCGGGTACGGTCGCGCCCGCGATAGAGAACATGAGCGGAATGGCAATGACGAACACCACCAAAATAACGTATTTGAGATAGGAGAGAGTACGAGTGTATTTGTTCTTCCTTATCTTCGGCGTTTTTATCTTATACAACAGTTCCTGTCCAAGACCTACGGGACAGAAAAATCCGCATATCGTTCTGCCGAGGATCAAGCCGAACAGCGCGATTATGCCGAACATATAGTATGCCGTGGTCGTCTTTGACGCCGTGAGAGCATTTTGCAACGCGCCGAGCGGGCAAGCCGCGACTGCGCCGGGGCAGGAGTAGCAGTTCATGCTGGGCGTGCAGAAATATTTGGAATTTCCCGTGAAAATCGTGCCGTTTATGTAGCCTTTGAGATTTGCGTTATACAACAAAAATGTGTATAGCTGAATGATACGACGTCTTGTAGGGAAGTGGTTTACTATCCAATTGAAAACTTTTTTCATATTATCACCCCAGTCCTATACATTCGGTGCAGATATTTATCGCTTTGGTAAGCACCGCGCCCGCGCCGCCGTTGAGAGCGCCCGCCACGATGAAAACGATCGCAAGACCTCCCACGGCTATCCTCGCATAAAGTTTGATCACTTTTGCGGAAGACTCGGGCACATATTTTTTGGCCGTTTTATAAAGCAGATATCCCGAAACGATGAGAATAACGAAGAATATCGCGACGATCGCAATGTATCCGCTCGTCACGTCGCCCGAACCGAGGATCCAAGTAATAAAGAACGGAGCGAGCATGAAAAGTTCCACCGCGAAAAACGCTATTTCGGCGCATATTATCTTTACCACTATCGAGGCGTGCTTCTCGGGTCCCTGTTTTGTCGGGACCGAAGATCTGTCGCCGCTGACGATAGCCTTTTTGACAAACTCCGTTTCGCATCTTGCCGCGACGCCTTCGAAGATCACGGCGACGATAGCCACCGCAAAGCCCACTATCACCAAGGCTATGAGATGACGAACGAGAACGAGCACGTCCTCGCGCAGCCTGTCCGAATGGAAATTGGCGGGATTAAATACGAATATCATTATATAAACGCCGTAAATAAGCAATATCGCGCTCACTATGCACCAAACGCATATGCGCGCTTTTTCTATTTGCTTTATCTTTTTGCACGCGGCGTCATACTCTGCGTTGTCGCCTCTCTCGGGCATTTTGGATCTGAGCAGGGCGAGCGTCTTGCCGTCGTCGCGAACGACAGCGCGTTTTTCCTTTATGGGGAATACGACCGAAAGAACAAAGCCCGCTATTATCGCGGCGATCCATACGCCTAAAAATATAAGCGGCAAGATCAGTCGCGAACTTATTCGTTCCGTAGTATAAATTACGCTAAGGCCGTCTTTTATTCCGCTGTAATACAGTTCCGCGACCTGAGCGATAAAAACAACGCCCACTATCACGGTAAATACGGCGAGAAAGATCCCATAGCCAAAGCGGATCTTTTCGGATTTGTTCAAAGCAACCTCCTGATAAACAATGATTATATAAATTGTAACATATATATATTCGAAAGTCAATATAATACGGTCAAATATCACAAAATCTTCATGTGAGCATATGTAAGCGAACGAGATGATTTTTCGGTAAAAAGCGGCGCCATGACAAAAAATCACCTTAATTTTAAGAAAATGACTTGACATATCGGAAAATTGTGGTAAAATATTTACAGAATTTTATTCAGGAGGAAGATCATGGCAAAATCCGAAGTTTACTTTACGAAAGACATTTCTCCCGAGGGGCTCGTGAAAATTTATCGGGCATTGGGAGTGCAACTGAAAGGGAAAGTCGCGGTCAAAATTTCCACCGGCGAACCGGGCGGACACAACTTTCTTCAACCCAAACTTATCAAGGACCTAGTGAACGATCTCGACGGCACGATAGTGGAGTGCTGTACGGCGTACAGGGGCAAACGTTTCGACGTGAAAAACCATTATAAGGCGATAAAGGATCACGGATTCACGGAAATCGCTCCGTGCGATATCATGGACGAGGAAGGCGAGATAAAAATACCCGTAAAAGGCGGGACTCATCTTCACGGCTACAATATCGTGGGCAGTCATATAAGCAATTACGGCTCCATGCTCATGCTTTCTCACTTCAAGGGACACGCTATGGGCGGATTCGGCGGCGCGCTCAAAAACATGAGCATAGGCGTGGCGTCGCGCAACGGCAAAGCCTGGATACATTCGGTTGGAAGGACCGAGGATCCCGACGCTATGTGGGGACTGATCGAGGACCAGGACGGATTTTTGGAGAGCATGGCGGAGGCGTGCCGCGGCGTCGTAGACTATTTCGGCGCGGAGAACATGGCATATATCAACGTAGCCAACAGGCTTTCGATAGATTGCGACTGCGACTCCAACCCGCATGAGCCCGAAATGGCGGATATCGGAATATTCGCGTCGCTCGATCCCGTTGCTTTGGACAAGTGTTGCTATGACGCTATCATGAATTCGACGGACAAGGGCAAGGCGTCGCTCGTGAATCGCATGAAAGAAAAACATGCCATTCACCTTGTCGACACGGCTCAGAAGCTCGGGCTGGGAAGCGAAGAATACAAAATTACGGATATAGACAATTAAGGAGGATAAAAAATGTTAGAAGCGGTTTTGACAAGAAAAAATGTAGGTGTAAAAAAAGGAATAACAATAAAGAGTTTGGTAAGCGTCGGACTTATCGTGTGCGCGGTCCTTTTGCCGCAACTCGTTCATTTGATAGGCGGCGCGCCGGGAGGCGTCAAGTGGTTGCCGATGTATCTGCCCGTGCTCGTAGCAGGCTGTCTGCTCGGTACATATTGGGGGCTCGGAGTGGGTATTTTGTCACCTGTATTGAGTTTTGCGATCACCTCACTGTTCGGAAACCCCATGCCCGCGCTTGAAAGATTGCCGTTTATGATGACTGAACTTGCCGTGTTTGCTTTGGTGTGCGGACTGTTTGGCAAGAAGATAGACGGCAACAAATGGCTCGCGTTCCCCGCGGTGCTCATCGCCGAGATCTCGGGCAGAACGTTCTTTGTGGCGCTTGTGGCTATCTTCCAAAGCGTAAGTTCGCTCAGCGTGACCATGGTATGGCAACAGATCCAAACGGGATTTATCGGACTTATTCTTCAAGCGCTTATCGTTCCGCTCATTATAATCGGACTGCATTATCTTATAAACAGGGGTAAAAAGAGCGAATAAAACCGAAATTTAAATAATTTTGCCCTTATCGAATAGTTTTCGATAGGGGCTTTTTTTGTGTAAAGAAAAAATAAAAATTTTATTAAAATGAGGAAACTTTTTCCTTGATTTTTCGGTATATATTGTAGAAATAAATTTTAAAGGAGAAAAAACATGAAAAAGACCTTAGTAGCATTAGTACTAATCATGGCGATATGCCTGTGCGGGGCATGTGCGCCGAATGATGACAATACCACGCAGTTGCAAGAGCAAATAACGCAAATGCAACAGCTTATCGACTCGCTGTCCGAGCAAATGGAAGAAGAACAAAGCAATTCGTCCGATCTGATGAAACGGATAGAAGAGTTGCAAAGGCAAAACGACATATACAAAGGTAAACTGCTCAATCTCGGCGGATTGCCCATTGAGTTCACAGAGTCGGCGCCCGTTTACGGCCCTCGCGAGGGAGAGGAAACATTGGCGGAATTCGATGCGCAAACAAACGGAAATGCGTATCAGGCTATTGTCGACTATATAAAGGGACAAGAATTGTTTGAAGGGGCGGTATTGTTCAAACCCGATAACTATGATGTTGTCGCCGAAAACAATATCTATAATGCAAAGTACGCTATTAGCGTCAAGGACGAAGAGATCATGGTGAAAGAAAGCATAGCCATATACGACGAGGTATTCGGAATGACGAAACGTAAACCTCATAGGATCCCGCGCCCCGGGGACACTATCGGTTATGATAAGAGTTTTGAGTTAAGATTCTATTTCGATCCCAATGAGGTGCGCATAGACATTACGGACGATTTCGATATCAAATTCGGTGTGCGGGAAATAAATTACGAGCACCTAACTTTTACAGAAACATATTTTAATTTATATCAGCTGGATCATTGTTTCGGCACTTGCTATTATGATTCGTATTGCTATTTATCTTATACGGGACTTGAAGATTATCTATTCAACAGAATAACCTATATTTCAAAGGAGGATCGATGAAAATGAAAAAGACCTTAGTAGCATATGAATCCGGTCGGAAAAAACAGTGAGAAGCTATACGATTATGGATCTTTCCGCCTTGAATTCGGGCAAACGGATTCCGTGGGAACATATTTTAATATGTATATAAACAGTTATTGCATAGGTACTTGTTATTATGATACCAATTGTTACATGTCGTATACAGGCTTCAAAGAATACGTTTATAACAGACTTGTAACAATTTAAGGAGAAAAAGCGGGGGGGAGAATTGCGACAAATGCGGCGGCGCAAAACAAAAAGATAAATTCGCCCCGTAAATGCTTGCTAAAAAATCTTTTTTGTGATATATTAACATCAGCCGTGCTATGTGGGGAGCCAGCGGTGCCCTGTACTCACAATCCGCTATAGTGGGACAGAATACCTATTGAGGCCTTGCGTATGGAAGGCAGTTATCATTAAGTGACGTCGATCCCAGGGTCTTGTGCAACGCCGAGCCATGAACCGTGTCAGAGCCTGACCGCAGCAGCACTAAGTGGATTTCAGCGTGTGCCACGAGGTAGCTTTGGGGGAGTCGGCTGATGGGAGAACGCTTCGGTACTCATTGTCGAGATAGGTTGCACGGTGTTTTTTCGGATAATAAGACGGCATGTCGGTAGATGTGCTGTCTTAGTTTTTTATCAAAAAGGTCAATTTACAATCAAAATATTTGACTTAGCGCAAAAAAGAGTAGTATAATAAATCATTAAAAAGGATCAAATAGCTTTTTGGAGCAAACCATGTACGAAAAAGTAAATCCAAATCTTGACTTTGTGACAAGAGAAAAGGAAGTAATCGAATTCTGGAACAAAAACGACGTGTTTGCCGCCAGCATGAAACAGACAGAGGGCGGCGAAGAGTTTTCTTTTTATGACGGGCCTCCCACGGCTAACGGAAAGCCTCATATAGGTCATATCCTTACGCGAGTAATGAAGGACATTATCCCGCGTTATAAGACTATGAAAGGTTATCACGTTTTGAGAAAAGCAGGCTGGGATACGCACGGTTTGCCCGTTGAACTCGAAATCGAGAAAAAACTCGGCATGGACGGCAAGCAGGATATAGAAAAGTACGGCATAGAGCCGTTTATCAAGCAATGCCGTGAGAGCGTTTGGAAGTATAAAGCCGAATGGGAAAAGATGAGCGAACGCGTAGGTTATTGGGCGGACATGGAACATCCGTATATCACTTACGACGACAAGTATATCGAATCGGTGTGGTGGTCGCTCAAACAGATCGCTGGTAAGGGGCTCATTTACAAAGGTCACAAAATAGTGCCGTATTGCCCGCGTTGCGGAACGGCGCTTTCGTCGCATGAGGTCGCGCAAGGCTATAAGGACGTCGAGGAAACCACGGCTATCGTCAAGTTCAAGGTCAAAGGTCAAAAGGATACCTATATCCTCGCCTGGACGACCACGCCCTGGACGCTTCCGTCCAACGTTGCGCTTTGCATGCACCCCGATCATGAGTATTGCAAGATAGAGGCGGACGGCGAAAAATATATTTTGGCAAAGGATCTCATACCTTCGCTCTTTGAAAATTATAAGGTCATCGAAACCAAAAAGGGCAAGGATTACGAGGGCGTTTGCTACGAACAGCTGTTCGACTTTTATAAAGGGGACGAAAAGCGTTGCTATGTCGTAAACGACACATACGTTACGCTTACCGACGGTACGGGCGTAGTTCATATCGCGCCCGCGTTCGGCGAGGACGACGCGAGAGTGGGACGCAAATACGGGCTTCCGTTCGTTCAACTCATAAACGACAGGGGACGATTTACCGAAGACTCGGGCAAATATGCGGGAGTTTTCTGCAAGGACGCCGACAAAGATATATTAAAGGATCTCACAAGTCGCGGTCTGCTCTTCAAGACGCTCAAAGTAATGCACAGCTATCCGTTCTGTTGGAGATGCGACACGCCGCTTCTTTACTATGCTCGTTCGACCTGGTTCATCAAGATGACCGAACTGAAAGAAAATCTTATCAAGAACAACGCGTCCATAAATTGGATACCCGAGGCGATAGGCAAGGGCAGAATGGGCAATTTCCTCGAAAACGTTGTCGATTGGGGCTTGTCGCGCGATCGCTATTGGGGCACTCCGTTGCCCATATGGGTGTGCGAAAAGTGCGGCAAGATCAAGGTCATAGGCTCCAAGGAAGAACTTAAAAGGGAAGGACATATCAAGGGCGATATCGAACTTCATAAGCCTTATGTGGACAAGATCGAATTCGATTGCGAATGCGGCGGAAAAATGCACCGCACGCCCGAAGTCATAGATTGCTGGTACGATTCAGGCTCCATGCCGTTCGCGCAATATCACTATCCGTTTGAAAACAAAGACGTGTTCGAAAAGACGTTCCCCGCGAACTTCATATCCGAAGCGGTCGATCAGACGAGGGGCTGGTTTTATACCTTGCTTGCGATCTCGACGCTCATATTCGACAAGGCGCCCTTCAAAAATTGCATTGTACTCGGACATGTCAACGACAAAAACGGCATTAAGATGAGCAAACACAAGGGCAACGTGGTGGATCCGTGGTCTGTGCTCGACAAACAGGGCGCGGACGCGGTAAGGTGGTATTTTTACACCACTTCCCAGCCCTGGCTCCCGTCCAGGTTCAGCGCCGAAGCGGTCAGCGAAGCGCAACGCAAATACCTCGGCACGCTGTGGAACACATATTCATTTTATGTATTGTACGCCGAGATCGACAAATTCGATCCCACGCGCTATGACTTCGACAAAGTAAAATTTACGCTCATCGACAGGTGGATCTTGTCCGAACTCAATATGCTCGTTCGCGAAACGGACAAACTTTTGTCCGAATATAAGATCACCGAAAGCGCGCGACTTCTCGCAAGTTTTACCGATGAGCTGAGCAATTGGTATATACGCCGTTGCCGCGACAGATTCTGGGGCAGTGACATGAGCGACGACAAGATCGCAGCTTATATGACGCTCAACAAGGTGCTTGTAACGTTATGCGGAGTAACGGCGCCGTTCACGCCTTTTATCGCCGAGAGCATTTATCAGAATATAGTAAGAAGCGTGGACAAGAAAGCGCCCATATCGGTGCATCTCACTTCTTTCCCCCAATGCGACGAGAAGTTCATCGACGCAAAACTCAGCGAGGGAATGAAAGTCGCTATGGAAGCCGCGGCGCTGGGCAGAGCGGCACGAAACGCGGCGAATATAAAGAATCGCCAGCCGCTCAAAAGAGTGTTGCTTTGCGGCAGAAACGTCATCGACGACGGACTTTTGGAAGTGATAAGGGACGAGCTCAACGTCAAAAACATAGAGTTCATTTCGGACGCGGGCAAATATGTGACTTATGAAGTCAAACCGCAACTCAAAACGGTGGGACCCAAGTACGGAAAACTCGTGAACGATATCCGCGCTTATCTTTCAGCCAATGCCGAAAAGGTCGTGGGCGACATAAGGTCCAAAGGCGTTTTCGAAACAGAGATAAACGGCACGCAAATAAGTCTTGGCGAGGACGACTTGCTTATAGGCATAATCAATCGCCCCGGATTTGCGTCCGAATCGGACAAGGGGCTCACCGCTATCCTCGATACGGAACTCGATAAGGAACTTATCGCCGAGGGACTTGCCCGCGAACTCGTGAGCAAACTTCAAACCATGCGCAAGGAGAGCGGCTTTGAAGTCACCGACAGGATAGTGGTCTATTATTCGACTTCTTCGCCCGAAATAAAAGAGGTCATGGAAAATCACAATATAGCCAAGGACGTGCTTGCCGACAAGATTATTTACGAGGAACGCGGCAAGGAGTGGAACATAAACGGTTTCGACGTCAGGCTCGATGTGCAAAAAGCATGATAGCTTCGGGTTGGCGCGACTATGAGGTGCTGGCGACGGCGAACGGCGAAAAGCTCGAACGCTGGGGACAGGTCTATCTTCTTCGTCCCGATCCGCAGGTGATATGGAAAGGCGACGATCTGAGTTCGTTCAAGGATCTCAACGCGCACTATCATCGCTCCGAATCGGGAGGAGGCAGTTGGGAGTTTTTGAAGAAAACGCCCGCCGAATGGAAGATCTCGTACAAGGATCTTACGTTCCTCGTTAAGCCTATGGGTTTTAAGCATGTGGGACTGTTCCCCGAACAATCGTACAATTGGGACAAAATGCGCGACCTGATAGGCGGAAGAGATGTGAATATCCTCAATTTGTTCGGTTATACGGGCGGCGCGACTGTCGCGTGCGCCAAAGCGGGCGCAAAGGTCACTCACGTCGACGCGGCAAAGGCAATGGTGGACCGATGCAAGCAAAATGCCGAACTGAGCGGGATAGCGAACGATCGCATACGTTATATAGTGGACGATTGCGTGAAATTCGTCGGCCGTGAGATCAAACGCGGCAAAAGATACGACGCCGTCATCATGGATCCCCCGTCTTACGGACGCGGACCCAACGGCGAAATGTGGAAGATAGAGGACGGGCTTTACGACTTGATAAAGTTGACGACCTCGGTGCTATCGGACAGACCGTTGTTTTATCTTATCAACAGCTATACGACGGGATTGCAGCCGTCCGTGCTTGACAACATGCTTTCGCTCCTGTTGCCGAGGGGCAGTCACGAAGGATACGAACTTTGTTTGCCGACAGGACAAGGAATAGTTTTGCCTGCGGGCGCAAGCGGATTTTGGAGGACATAATGGAAGATCTGATCGTTTTGTATGAGGATAACCAAGTTATTGTGGTCGTAAAACCGCAAAATATTCCCACGCAGGCGGATAAGTCCGACGACCTCGATCTTTTGACAATGGTCAAAAATTATGTCAAGGAAAAATACGATAAGCCGGGCGAAGCGTTTATAGGGCTTGTTCATCGCCTCGACAGACCGACGGGCGGAGTTATGGTGTTTGCCCGAACGAGCAAGGCGGCGGCGCGACTGTGCGAACAGATAAAATCGGGCGATTTCGAAAAGAAATATCTTGCCGTAACGGTAGGGCACCCACGCGACAGGCGCGGCAGACTTGAAAACTATCTTATAAAGGACGAAACAAACAACATGGTCAGGATAGTTCCCGCGCGCGTTGAGGGGGCAAAGGCGGCTATCCTCGACTACAACGTGTTGGAAACAAACGATAAAATATCGCTTATCGATATAAAACTCATTACGGGTCGCAGTCACCAGGCGCGAGTTCAGATGGCGGGGCTGAACTGTCCCATTTTCGGCGACGCCAAGTACGGCGGAGCGGTGGTCAAGGGCTCTAAACTCGCGTTGTGGGCATACAGTCTTAGATTTTTACATCCCGTTACCAAAGAGATAATGGTATTCAAGGTGTTCCCGCCCGAGGGGACGCCGTGGAAATACTTTGCGGTGGAAAAATATATCAATGTAGTTAAACCCGAATAAGGAGGGGTATCATGAATATCTATTTAAATATCGAAAAACTTATTGCTTACGCCAAGATCCATTTGCTTCTCGACGAAGCCGACGAAATTTATGTGCGCAACGCCATAATGCAAAGACTCGGGCTGACCGAATACGAGGCGTTCGACGTGGACGAGGAAGAGATAGAAAATTATAAAGATCCTTTTGAAATTCTGGATAAGATCTTTGTTTACGCCGTACAAAAGGGGATTTGCAAGGAGGCGGATCGCAGACTGTTCGACGCCGAGATAATGGATATCGTTTCGCTCCGTCCGGGCGAAATGGAGGACACGTTCGAATCCCTTTCCAAAAACTCCGCAAAGGCGCTCGAATGGGTCTACGACTATGCCGTCAAAAACGGTTCGGCATTCGACCAATTCGTAAGGTGGGAAAATAAGGGCGACAAGAACATAGAAGTCGTGTTCGCAAATAAGTGCGGTTGCGGCAAGACCTCGTATCCCGGTTGCTGCATGTGCATAGAGGGCGAGGGATACGGACTTCATCGCAACGAAAGATATATCGCGCTCCCAATAAGCGGAAATTGGTATCTCAAAACGGCAAAAAAAGCATACTTGGAGGGAATGGGTCATATAGTCAATGCGGAGCATAAACCGCTCGTAATAGGCAAGGACTTGCTCGACGCCATGTTCGATTTTGTCGAATTTGCGCCCGCCTATTACGTTTGCACGGGCGAAAGCGACAAGGCAAAAGAACATATGTATCTCATTTCGGGTTGCAAACCTTTGCCCATACACAAATCGGGCGAAGTGCGCAAATTCAAGAGCAAGGAATATCCTTATATCGACATTATCGAAACGAATTGGTATATTTCGACAGTAAGACTTGCCTGCACCAACCGCCCGAAATTGACGGAATTGACACTTAAAATCATAAACTCGTTCAAAAAAGAGGACGGCAAAGTTTTTGTAAGTCTGCGCAAGTCGGAGAGCAAATTCGTGGTAGAACTCGCATTTATGCGCGGCGAAGCGAAAAAGGAAGATCGCGGACTTTCCACGCTCGATACGCTCGCAATGGCGGGAATTTTCACTATCACGCCTGCGGTGCAAGAGCAGTTAAAGACTATCGAAAAGTACCTTACCAAAGAGTTGCGCTTTACGCCGTCTTGTCTTGTGGACGGAATGGAAGCCCATGCGAGCATGATAGACAGATTGCTCAAAGAAGTGGGCACAAGTAAACTCGGCGCGGTCGAAGCCGCTTTGGACGTAAAAGAGGAATGTAAAAAGACTCTTGTGGCGTTCCTCGGCGATATCAAGGCGTTCGACGAAGAAAAAACAGCCGAATTTCTTGCCGAATTTTGATGTATAGAGGTGTTATAATGGAAACAACTGAAAACGAAATCGCGATAGAGGAAACAAAGAACGAAAAACGCAATATTATAGGCAGTCTTGCCATAATGTTCGCGTTTTTGGTGCCGCTTGCGGGACTTGTGCTCGGCATCTTGTCGGTAGTTTTCGGCGTAAAAAAGGAAGATAAGGATCTGTTAAAGGACGGCATATTCGCCATTTCGGCGTCGGTGGTCGTGTCGATAGTATGGATCTTGTTCGTTTATGTGTTGATGATGATCGGAGTGGCGGTCCCTTTTATCGTCATGTCTTAAAGGTGTAGGATATGTATTGCAAGAATTGCGGTCAACAAATCGATGATAATGCTTATGTGTGCATACATTGCGGCGTGAGGACTTCGGATCCCATAATGCCGAAAAAAAGCGGAGAAGTCAAGTATTGCGCTCATTGCGGCGAGCAGATCGACCCCAACGCCTATATATGCGTGCATTGCGGCGTAAAGACGGGCTTTGTCGCATCTCAAAAGAAAGGTAATTCGTCGTATGCTTTCGCGATAATAAGCATAATGTTGTCGATCCTCTTTTCGGTCACCTTTCTCGGCGCATTGTGTGCCGTTTTCGGAATGTCGATAGCGATCGACAGACAGGACAAAAAGGGCGAAAAGTTGAACTTTGTCGCTATGATGATATGTATTGCGGTCAGCGTATTGACCATTATCATAAATTTACTGATAAGAAGATATGTGTAAAATATCGCCCGAGTGCATTTATTTGCGTTCGGGCTTTACTATAAAAAAAATACCGCTTGACAAAAATGACAAAATATGCTAAATTATTTAAAAAATCCGACCTGTGTTTGTTGTGGAGGCTTAGATGAATGTTTATGATTTCAGTGTAACGGGGCGAAACGGAGAGGAGATCCCGCTTTCCTATTACAAAGGTAAAGTATTGCTTATAGTCAATACCGCTATCGAACGCTTTTTCACAAAACAATACAAGAATTTACAGGCGATATATGCCGCAAACAAAGAACGCGGCTTTGAAATTCTGGATTTTCCCTGCGATCAATTCGGCGAACAGCCTCAAAGCGAAAATGATGGCGCGTCCAAGTACGGCGTCACGTTCAAACAGTTCGCCAAGGTGGACGTGGTGGGCGAAAACGCCTTGCCGCTCTTCAAATGGCTGAGCGACAATACCAAATTCGAGGGCTTTAAGGGCGTAAAGGGCTTGTTCGTGTCCAAAGCCGTCAAAAAGCAGGACAAAAATTACAAGAGCAACGGCAAGATAAAGTGGGATTTCACTAAATTTCTTATCGACCGAAGCGGACATATCGTGGCGCGTTACGAGCCGACGGTAAGCATGAAAGTTGTGGAAAAGGAGATAGAAAAGAATCTATGATACATTATACATACAAAACTCAGAACACTTGCTCGACAGTCATCGATCTCGACATAGATAAGGGAGTGGTGACCAACGTTAAATTCACGGGCGGCTGTAACGGAAATCTGAAAAGCATTCCCATTCTCGTAAACGGTATGACAGCCGACGAGATCGCTTCCAAGTTGAGCGGCGTGACTTGCGGACTTAAATCCACTTCGTGCGGCGATCAACTCGCAAAAGCAGTCATGGCAGCCAAGCAGGCGGAACTTGACGGCAAACATTGATGAAAAAAAAGGCACAGACATGGTGCCTCATAGAAATTTAAAAAAGACGGTTTGGCGATCGCGTCAAGCCGTTTTTCAATGTAGCATTTTCCCCTTTCGGAAGAACCGTACTTTTCAATCTTGCTTTATAAGCGAGGAAGCCTTGCTTCGACCTAAGGTTGTGTCTATTAAATTTTCTCGACCCCTTTACAATCCCCTCAGTCGCCTGACGGCGACAGCTCCCCTTACTAAGTGGCGCCTTTTTTAAAGGTGGCAAAATCACGCGCCTTTGCCTACCACAAGAAAGCCCTCTCCCTTATACATGAGGGAGAGGGTGGCGACGAAGTCGTCGGGTGAAGGTGGCGGCGCAAGGCGCTCGTAAAAATGCTTGCAATTTTTACGAAAAGGAGCGACCTAACATAAAGGGCAGTTCTTGCTCTTTCGGCACGAGAGTGGAAATAAGTGAGGATAGCGACGCGATAGGCGCCCCTTAGTCAGGGGTCATGATTTCGCGACCATACGATAGGCGCCCCTTAGTAATGATAATGATTTCGCAACCATATTTCAGGCGCCCCTTAGTAAGGGGAGCGGGCTGCGAAGCAGTCTGAGGGGATTGTTTTCACAAAGCAAAACTAAGATCCGCAAAGCCGTTTCCTTATTCCGCGCATATCAAAAGAACAAATGTTCGATAAGTATTTTCGCTCCGAGAATAATGAGGACGGCGCCGCCGAATATCTCGGCTTTGTTTTTGAATTTCGCTCCGAAAATATTTCCTATTTTCACACCTATCGCCGAAAACGCAAAGGTCGTGACGCCGATAATGGCGATCGCGATAAAGATATTCACGCTCTCAAAGGCAAGAGTTATGCCTGCTGCCATGGCGTCGATGCTCGTGCCTATGGCGAGCGGGAGCATGACCTTGAACGATACGGACGCGTCGTGTTCTTCTTCGCCCCTTATCGCCTCGTAGATCATTTTGCCGCCGATAAACGCGAGCAGAATAAAAGCTATCCAATGATCCACCGCTTCGATATACGACGCAACAAGACCGCCCAAAAGATATCCTATGAGCGGCATCAAAGCCTGAAAAACGCCGAACCAGACGCCGACGATGAGGGCGGATCGCACGTTGAATTTTTCGCTCGACAGTCCCTTGCAAACGGCGACCGCGAACGCGTCCATGCTCAGTCCGACGCCGAGGATAAAAATTTCCCAAACTTGCATAATTTCTCCGAAAGCCGACCAAACGCCGCCGTGACCGACTTAATATATAAGCTGATTTAAGATAGTTGTTTGGACGCGGTTTTATGACCGAAAAGATAAAATTTTATAGGATAACTTCGTTTCCTTGCCTTATTACGAGTTTGTTTTTGGGAGTGAAACGCCTTACCGTATCTTCGTTATATTCGTTTTCGGGCGGTGCCGTGTGAATGGGCACGCTGAATTTTGCGCCTATCGCCTGTGCGCAAACAGTGGCTTTTTCGGGCCCCATGTTATAAATACCGTCTATGGGGAGAAAGGCGTAGTCGATATCTTTCATCGACGACATATATTCGGTTTGGTCCGTATCTCCCGCAAAGTAGAGGTTGAGTCCGTCGACGTTTATCACATATCCGACGCAGCCGCGGGCGTGATTTTTGTTGTAGGCGGGAACGGCGGTGACGGTGATATCGCCGATCTTTATCGTGCGGAGATCTTTTCCGTCTATGAAATCTTTTGCGCACAAGATCTTTCCGCCCTCATTCAGCGACACGAGATCGACGGCGTTGTGATCGAAATGTTCGTGCGTTACGAGCACGAGATCGGCTTTTACCGAGTAATCGCCCTCGAAGTACGGGTCGATATATATAACTTTGCCGCAGTTCGACGTAAGGCGAAAAGAGGCGTGTCCGATAAATAACAGCTTTGTCATGAGCGCTCCTTATGAATTTTTGCCCGAGATATTTATTATATCGTTGGGCTTGCCGAGCACGACTATATGATCTTCGGGACAGAATATATATTCGGGTCCCGGCATGGGGTTTATCGACGAACCTTTTTTTATGGCGAGGACGTTCACCGAAAAACGTTTGCGGATATTGAGTTCGGCAATGGTGTGCTTCAACCACTTTTTGGGCACGGCGATCTCGAATATGCCCAGATCGCTCGTCAGCTCAATGAAGTCGAAAATATTGTGCGCGTTGCACCGCATTGCGAGTTTGAGGGCGACGTCGCGTTCGGGATAAACTATTTCGTCCGCGCCGTTCCTCAGCAAAAACTTCGCCTGGATATCGCGTTCGGCTTTGGAAATAACGTATTTCGCGCCGAGATCTTTAAGCAGAGAAGTTATTTCGAGCGAAGATTGAAAGTCCGTTCCTATGGCGACAAAGCAAATATCGAAATTGTTTACGCCGAGGCTGCGAAGAACGCCCTCGTTGGTGCAGTTGCCGATATAAGAGTTGGTGTACATGGGCGCGAGCTCCTGAATGGTCGCTTCGTCCTTGTCTACTATCATGACCTCGTTTCCGAGTTCGAGTAGCCTCGAACCGAGTAATTTTCCGAATTTTCCCATTCCTATTATCAGTATAGATTTCATAATATCTCCTTTTTAGCCTATAAGAATTTTTTCGATCGGTCTTTGCATGGGCGGATTGGCGCGTTTTTCGAAGAAAGCGAGGGCGAGAGTGATTATTCCCACTCTGCCTATATACATAAGCGCCATGAGCAGCGAGAGCGATATGGCGGACAAATCCGAAGTTATGCCCACGCTCAACCCGCAAGTCGCTATCGCCGAAACCGTTTCGACCAAGACGTCCGCAAGAGGCAACGGACCCGGTTCTATGGCGCAAATTATCACGGTGGACGCCATTACGGCAATTATATAAGTGGCGAGCAAAGTGCAAGCCTGGCTCAAAAGCGAAAGTTCCACACGTCTTTTTCCTATGCGAATGTCGGTAGTTCCGCGCGCGGTCGCCGCGATACCGAAGATCAGAATGACGAAAGTCGTGGTTTTTATGCCGCCCGCCGTGCTTCCGCTGCTGCCGCCTATAAACATGAGCATGGAAACAAACAGCTTTGTGCCCTCGTTAAGATCTTTTAGATCTACGGTCTTAAAGCCCGCCGTTCGAGGCGATACGGATTGAAACAGCGAAACGAGCAGCGCTTTCCCGGGCGACATGCCGCTCAAAGCGTTGTTGTGTTCGAGCAAAAAGAATATGAACGCGCCCGACAAAACGAGAATGGAACTTGTTGCGATAACTATCCTCGAATGTAAGCCGAGGCGGTTTACGTTGAATTTCTTGTCTATCAATTCGTCCCACACGATAAAGCCTATGCCGCCTATAAATATAAGCGCCATTATCGTAATATTGACGAGCGCGTCGCCCGCATAGGGTATGAGGGAAGAGTTTTCGCCCAATATGCCCATAAGATCGAAGCCCGCGTTGCAAAAAGCCGAAACGGAGTGGAACAGGGCGAAATACAGCCCCTTAAAGAATCCGAAGTCGGCGCAAAACCTGATCGACAGCAAAATGACGCCCGCGCCCTCGAATATCGCCGTCCATATGAGTATGCGACGTATCAGCTTTATTACTCCCGTAGCGCGCATGCTGCCCGACGATTGCATGAGTATTCTGCGCTCATATATCCCTATCTGTTTGCGGATAAGGAGCGAAAAGAGCGTGATTATCGTCATAAAGCCTATGCCGCCGATCTGTATCATGATAAGGATAACGATCTGACCGAATATCGACCAATGCAGATATGTGTCGTATACGGAAAGACCTGTCACGCACGTCGCCGAAACGGCGGTAAAAAGCGAATTCAAAAAAGGCGTCCACGTCGAGTCCCTTGCGGATATGGGCAAGGACAGCAAAAAACTTCCGATCATAATGACCAAAAGGTACCCGAGCGCAATGAATTGCCAAGATGTTAATTTGAGTTTTTTCTTTCCTTGCATAAGTACTTACTATTATAGCACGTTCGCCATTGAAATTCAAGCAAAATCAACCAACAAAAAATTTTGATAAATACTTGATTTTTTATAAAAACAGGTGTATAATTATACCATGAAAGATTTATGCGTACAACATATTACTTCGGCTGTCGAAGATCTGGTGCGATCCGCCTGTTTCGATCTTGCTCCCGGCGCTTATGAACTCATGGAAAATGCCGCGAAAAACGAAACGAACGACACGGCGTCATTCGCGCTCAAAACTCTCTGCGATAACGCGAAACTTGCGTCCGAACGCAAGATACCCGTTTGTCAGGACACGGGCATGGCGATAATTTTCGCCGAGATAGGTCAGGAAGTCCATTTTACGGGCGGCAGCTTTGTCGATGCCGTCAACGAGGGCATACGGCGCGGGTACAGGGAAAATCACCTGCGAAACAGCGTTCTCGACCCTATAACGAGAAAGAACACGGGCGACAACACTCCCGCCATAATACATACTTCGCTTGTAAGCGGCGACAAGGTAAAACTCACGTTATTGCCCAAGGGCTTCGGCAGCGAGAACATGAGCAAACTTTATATGCTCACTCCCGCGGCGGGCGTGGAAGGCGTTATGGATAAAGTGGTGGAGGCCGTTTCGCTTGCGGGCTCCAATCCCTGTCCTCCCATTATCGTCGGAGTCGGGATAGGCGGCACGGCGGATCATGCGATGCTTTTGGCAAAGAAAGCGCTTCTTCGCGATGTGGGAGTGCGATCGACGGATCCCGAGCTTCGGAAAATGGAAGAAACGTTGCTCCGACGCATAAACGACCTCGGCATAGGAGCGCAAGGCTTTGGCGGCAACGCTACCGCGCTCGAAGTGCGTATAGAAAAATATCCTACCCATATAGCGGCTTTGCCCGTCGGAATATCCATTCAGTGCAACGCGCACAGATTGGCAAAAACGGAGGTAATATGATAAAAAAGATAACGCTTCCCATAAAAGATGAGGATATTTTAGGGCTCCGTGCAGGCGACGCCGTTCTGCTTACGGGCAAAATGCTCACGGGCAGAGATGCTGCTCATAAGCGCATGACGGAAAGCATAGCAAAGGGCGATCTTCCGTTTGAGATAAAAGGGCAGACGATATACTATGTCGGACCTTGCCCTGCAAAAGAGGGTGCGGTAATAGGCAGTTGCGGCCCCACCACTTCATATCGAATGGATCCTTATGCCCCTACGCTCATGGACAACGGGCTAAAAGCAATGATAGGCAAGGGCAAACGCGGCAAGGAAGTCACGGACGCCATTGTCCGCAACAAATGCGTGTATTTTGCGGCGATAGGCGGCGCGGGCGCCATGTACAGCGAGCGCGTGAAAAAAGCAAAGGTCATTGCTTATGACGATCTCGGGACCGAAGCGGTAAGGGAACTTTGGGTGGAAGATTTTCCTGCGATCGTGGCGATCGACAGCAAAGGCAACTGCATATATAACAGATAAAAATTCGGAGGTGCGTATGAATAAAATTATAACGATAGGTCGTGAACTCGGTAGCGGAGGTCGTGAACTCGGCAAACGTCTTTCCGAAATGCTCGGATTTGCATATTACGACAACGAGATCATCACGGGCATCGCTGAAAAGACCGAACTTGCGGAATCTTATGTCAAACAAGTTTTGGAACACAGTCCCATGGCAAGTTTTCCCATAACCATAGGACATTCGTTTTATCCCGGCGTGAGCATGAGCATGGATCAAGCGACCAATATCTATGTGGAACAGAGCAACATAATAACGGAAATGGCGGATAAATCCGATTGCGTTATAGTGGGCAGATGCGCCGACTATATTCTTAGGGATCGTCACCCGTTCAGGATATTCGTCTATGCCGCGCCCGAATATCGAATAGAGCGTTGCCGCAAAAACGTCAAGGAAAACGAAATGCTCAACGACAGGCAGATATGGCGCAATATCCGCAAGGTAGACAGGCATCGTGCCAAATATTATATGTTCTATACGGGGCGCAAATGGGGCGACAAAAACAACTACGACATTTGCATAAATACGACCAACGCGTCGATCAAATCGGTCGCGGAGGCGCTCGTAAAAATGCTCCGTCCCGAAGAAGAAAGTCCGACTAAATAAGAAATCCCTCAAAAATGAGCAAATGGCGAAAAAGAGCAAAGCGTGCCGTTTGCAAGACGCCTTAAAATTTCTTTTGTAAAAGCGAATGATTTACGATACCGTACGGAGAGATCCTTACGGTATTTTTTAAGTCGCCGGCTTGTTGCCGACATAGCGGGATCGCAATAGGCGCAAGCGGCGTTGTTTTGCGCCGAAGAACGTTCCTTCGATCGACCCATGGCGCAAAAAAATTGCCGAGCAAAATTTTCTTTGCGGCGGAAAAATATTACAAAATAATTGACAAAAAAAAGCGGTTGTGCTATCTTTACAATGCAAAAATTTCACGAGGCAAAAGACAATGAAGTCTATCAAAGATATATACAAAATCGGATACGGTCCGTCGAGTTCTCACACTATGGGACCGCACAAGGCGGCGATGATATACGCCGAAAGATATCCGAGCGAGGAATACAAGGTGATATTGTACGATTCGCTTGCAAAGACGGGAAAGGGACACCTTACCGACAAGGCTATAATAAGAGCGTTCTCTCCTAAAAAGGTGAAGATCGTGTTCGATAAGGAAACGCCCGTAAAGCACCCCAACACGCTGGACTTTTTTACAGCCGACGGCGAGAACATGATGCGCGTAATAAGCGTAGGCGGCGGCGACATAGTCATCGAGGGCGAAGAGCCCGTAAAGGAAGAGAACAATAGGGAAGTCTACCCGCATAACACTTTCAAGGGAATATCCGCATTTTGCGAAAGGAAGGGTTTGTCGCTCAGCGATTACGTTTTCAATTTCGAAAGCAAGGACATAAAGAAATATCTCCTTTGCGTATGGAAAACGATGAACGAGGCGATAAATACGGGAATTAAAGCGACGGGCGTTCTCGACGGCGGGCTCAAACTCGAACGCAAAGCAAAGTTTTTGTTCAATCAAAGATTTATGGACGAATCCCCCGAGATCCGAGAAAGCCGTCTTGTGTGCGCGTACGCCTTTGCCGTGTCCGAGCAGAACGCGGGCGGCGGCAAGATAGTCACGGCTCCCACATGCGGATCGTGCGGCGTTTTGCCCGCGGTGCTCGCATACATGAAACAGCGCAAGAACTTTACCGACGACGATATAGTGCGAGCGTTGGCGGTGGGCGGACTCATGGGCAATCTCATCAAGACCAACGCCTCGATAAGCGGCGCGGAATGCGGCTGTCAGGCGGAGATAGGCTCGGCTTGTTCCATGGCGGCAGCGGCTCTATGCGAACTTTTCGGCATGGGAATAGAGCAGACGGAATACGCCGCCGAAATGGCGCTCGAACATCACCTCGGACTGACCTGCGATCCCGTTTGCGGGCTCGTGCAGATACCGTGCATCGAGCGCAACGCGGTCGCCGCGATGAGGGCGATAAACGCCGTCAATTTAGCCAGCTTCTTGTATACGACGAGAAAGATCTCGTTTGATACGATAGTCAAGACAATGTACGAAACGGGCAAGGACCTTTCGGGCCGTTACAGAGAAACGTCCGAGGGCGGACTTGCCAAATCCGTTCAGATAAACAGATCCACAAGGAGGTAAATCAAATGCTCACGCTCGACAAAGTAAAAGATGCGGGCAACGTGTTAAGTAAGGTCATAAACAACACCGATATCTTGCAAATGCCCATAGAATGTGACAACGACGTCTATCTGAAAACCGAAAATTTGCAGGTAACAGGTTCGTTCAAAATAAGAGGCGCGTACTATAAGATATCCAGACTTTCGGCGGAAGAACGGGCAAAAGGCGTTATTGCCTGTTCGGCGGGCAACCATGCTCAGGGCGTTGCGCTCGCGGCTCAAAAGTACGGCATACCCGCGCTCATTTGCTTGCCCGAGGGCGCTCCCATATCGAAGATAGAGGCGACACGCAGCTACGGAGCCGAGATCTGCCTGGTGCGCGGCGTTTACGACGACGCATATCAAAAGGCGATCGAGATCCAAAAGGAGCAAGGATATACCTTTATACACCCTTTCGACGACGAGGACGTCATAGCGGGTCAGGGCACTCTTTCGCTCGAGATCCTCAACGAGATGCCCGATCTTGACGCAATAGTGGTACCTATCGGCGGCGGCGGACTTATTTCGGGCGTCGCTTTCGCCGCAAAGAAGATAAAACCGAGCATAAAAGTTTACGGCGTGCAGGCGAGCAATGCTTCGAGCATGTACAACTCCATAAAGGAGGGCAGAGCGATCAAACTCGCCTCGGTCAACACTCTTGCCGACGGCATAGCGGTAAAACAGCCGGGCGATCTTACTTTCGACCTTTGCAAAAAGTACGTCGATGAGATATTCACCGTCAACGAGGCGGAAATTTATACGGCAATGCTCACCCTCATCGAAAAGAAGAAACTTGTAGCCGAGGGCGCGGGCGCCGTTTCGCTCGCCGCGGCGATGTTCAACAAACTCCCGCTCATAAAAAAGAAAGTTTGTTGCATAATCTCGGGCGGCAACATCGACGTGAACCGTTTGTCGCGAGTTATCACGCAAGGTCTTTTGAACGCAGGACGACGTTGCATGATCACCATACAGCTGAAAGACACGCCCGGGCAGTTCAGCGAGGCTATCCAATGTATAGCCAAGTTGGGCGCCAACGTTATTTCGGCGCAGCATGAGCGTCTTGCCGCAAACGGAGATATAGACACCTGCTATCTCAAAATGGAACTCGAAACGCGCAATTTCGAACACATTCAGTCAATAAAAGCCACTCTTCACGGAAACGGCTTTAATATAATCGTATAGGAGGAATTTTTTATGAAAGTTATCACAACCGACCGCGCTCCGGGAGCTATCGGACCGTATTCGCAAGCCATGGTAGTAGGCAACCTTATTTATTGCTCGGGACAAATACCCATCGATCCCGCTACCGGTGAGATTGACGGCAAAACCATCGAGGCTCAGACCGAACGCGTTTGCAAGAATGTCGAGAACTTGCTTCTTGCCGCAGGAACGTCGATAGACAAAGTATTTAAGACCACCTGCTTTTTGAGCGATATGGGCGACTTCGCGGCATTCAACGGAGTTTACGGCAAACATTTTACATCTAAGCCGGCTCGTTCGTGCGTAGCGGTCAAAACGCTTCCCAAGAACGTGCTTGTAGAAGTAGAGGTTATTGCCGAACTTTGATGACAGCAAAAAAAGGACCTTGACGGACGTCAAACGGCGTTGTCGCAAGGTCTTTTTTATTTGCCAAAAAATGATAAATTTTTTAAAAAAGTATTGCATTTGCAGTAATTATGTGATATAATAATGTACAAATAGAAATATCGATACAAAGGAGGACGCAAATGAAAAAGAAAATGTCGGTAATAGATTTGATCATTTCGCTGTTTGCTTCTGTGGCAATGGTATTTTCATTATGCTTTGTATGGTATGAAACATATGATATGACCGAAGAAAAGATCATGCCCAAGACTTTGGAAGAGCATATAAGGGAATTATCGAAAAGAATAGACGAACGGTTCATGTCTGAAAACAGCAGATACGGCGGATATACAGATTATGAAATATTTCCCTTGTATAACCAAAATGACGAGTTGACGCATTTTTTGGTGGAGTTTGAACCGTTTTGTTATTTATATATTTTAATAAATAATTATAAAAGAGTGCCTGCTCTGTATGCATGTGATTCTCATATTACATTTGAATATTATTATGTAGGTGATGATGGTGTTCGTTATAAAATATTTCAAAGTTATTGGTCGAGATGGGTGTTTGTAGGAGAAACATATGAGAATGGAAAGGTTGAAAGACATTACAAATATGAAACAGATGAAAATGGTTACGATCTACAATTTAAGAGAAGTCATTTTAAGGTAGCGGGCATAGAGGGAGAAAAACGTTATCTGCTCAAAGTTAACAGAAAAGATGAATATAATGAAGATGTTCATATTAATTATATACCGGCAGTCAAGCGAGGAGATAAATGGCTTAATCTAACATCTATGGAAGAGTTCGAATTGAGGGAAGATTCCTATCCGTCGTTTACACAGCCATGGACTTATATAAATTTTAGATATGGTTTTGGTTATGAATTTTATTGGTTATAAATTTTATTTATAAAGGAGAATGAGGACGCAAATGAAAAAGAAATTATCGGTAATAGATTTGATCATTTCGCTGTTTGCTTCTGTGGCAATGGTATTTTCATTATGCTTTGTATGGTATGAAACATATGATATGACCGAAGAAAAGATCATGCCCAAGACTTTGGAAGAGCATATAAGGGAATTATCGAAAAGAATAGACGAACGGTTCATGCCCGGAAACATTGGATATGACCATACAGATTATGAAATATTTCCCTTATACGATCAAAATGATGAACTAACGAGTTTTTTGGTGGAGTTCGCGCCCAGACAAGACCATATATATATTTTAATAAATAATTATAAAAAAGTGCCTGCTCTGTATATATGTGATCGTAATATATTAGAAAACCCTCTTTATATAGACGAAAATGGCGTTCGCTATAAAATAATTCAAAGTTATTGGGTGAGAGCGATATTTGTAGAGGAAACATATGAGAATGGAAAGGTTAAACGACATTACAAATATGAAAAAGATGAAAATGGTGACCGTATATTGCATTATGAGAGTTATTTTAAGGCAGCGGGAATAGAGGGAGAAAAACGTTATCTGCTCAAAGTTAATAGAAAAGATGAATATAATGGAGAGGTTCATATTGATTATATAGCGGCAGTCAAGCGTGAAGATAAATGGCTTAATCTATTATCTATGGAAGAGTTCGAATTGACGGAAGATTCCTATCCGTCGTTTCCACAACTGACTGATGTTTATTTTAGATATGATTTTGGTAATTTATTTTATTTATAAAGGAGAATAAATATATGAAGAGCAAAAGAAGTTTAATGTTTTTTGTAGTGATTTGCATTACAATAGTTGGTTTTTCTTTTATTATGAGTTTGACTAAAAAAAATAACAAATTTTGCAATTATAGTCTTGATGATATTTTAAACGGAGCTATTCCGACAGGGGAGAAACTCTTTGTTATAGTAGCCGATCCTGTAATGACGATAGAATAAAAGTAATGATTACCATAAGTAGGGCGCCTGTAACGGGCGCTTTTACTTTATTTACAATAATAAATTACTTTTGCTTTTTATTGACAATAATTCGGTAATGTGGTAATATTTATAAGGAGGATATCGTATCATGCCTTTGATCGAACTCAAATGCGTAAAGTGCGGCAAGGTCTATGAGGAACTTGTTGCACATGCCGACGGAAATTATCCGCAATGCAAATTCTGCGGCGGCGAAACGCAACAGGTCTATAACGGAAAACTTATTGTAAACGAATGTAAGAAATCTGATTGCTCGGGCAATTGCTCGTCTTGCGGAGGGTGCCACTGATGAATACTTTGGATTGTATCAACGAAAGAATGAGCGTTCGCAGTTTTACGAACGAAAACGTGGAGGACGAAAAACTCCGAATTTTGGCTTCCGCCGCTTTGCAGGCGCCCACAGCCATGAACTCGCGCGACATGATGATCACCATTGTGCGGGGCGACAGACTTGAAAAAATAAACAAGGCAATGGAAGAGGCTATCCCCGAAAATATGCGAGGCAATTTTGTCGATAGCAACGGCAAGTTCGACTTTTATCGGGGCGGAAACGCGCTCATCGTCGTTTCGTTCGGACCACGATCCGTTCTGCCCGAACAGAACACGGGTTGCGCCATGGAGAATATGTATCTTGCGGCGACGGAACTCGGGCTCGGCGCGTGCTGGATAAATCAATTTTACAGCTTCCGCAGCGATAAGATCGATAAACTTCTCGAACTCGACGACGGATACAGACCTTATGCCGCGCTCAGCGTAGGTCATATCGATAAAAAACCGACAAGAAAGGAGAAAGACGGCAAGATCGTCTTTTTGAAGTAGGTCATGGGGCTTAAAATTTGCAGTCTGGCGAGCGGCAGCAGCGGAAATTGCCTCTATGTGGCGAGCGACACCACCACGTTGCTTATCGACGCGGGCATTTGCAACAAACGTATCAAAGAAGGCTTGCACGCGCTCAATGCGCCGACGGACGATCTGAATTTGCTTATCACTCACTCTCACGTCGATCACATAGGGCATATCAAGACCGTTTGCAATGCGCTTTCGCCCGTGATATACACGCATTATCTTACATATCCCGCCGTGGCGGAAAAGGTCCCCGGATATCTTAAATTCAAAGAGTTCGACGGCGACTTTTATATCGGCGATATAACCGTTTCGCCGTTCCGAGTAAGGCATGACGTGCCGTGCGTGGGATTCAGCTTTCTTTCGGGCGGCAAAAAGATAAGCGTGGTGACCGACGTCGGCAAACTCACCGCCGACAATATGCGCCATATCGAGGGCAGCGACGTGGTCTTTATAGAGTCCAATCACGACGAAAATATGCTTATGGCAAATCCGAATTATACAATGGCGTTAAAGAGGCGCATACTGTCCGATAACGGGCATCTGAGCAACAACTCGTGCGCGGCAGCCGTCGTGGAATGTATAAAGAGCGGTGCGAAACAGATAATTCTCGGGCACCTGTCCACGAAAAACAATACGCCCGAACTTGCTTATGAAACCACAATGGAACTCATGGAAAAATCGGGGCTCAGTGCCGCTCTTGCGGTGGCTTATGCCGATAAACTCAGCGATCTTATAGAGGTATGTTAGAAAAAGGTAAACCATTCAAAGCGTCGGACGGTCCGATGATAATGCTTCTTGCCTTTATTGCCATGTTGGCGGGGCAGGCGATTTTCGAGTTGGTTTTTCAGGCGATCGGGTCGTCAAACGCCGCCGCTTCCGAGGCGATGAATATCGTTTCCATGATCGCGTTCCAATGTATCTATTTGGCTGTGTATTTCGTCTATACCCGTAAGCGCGGGATACGAAGTTCGTTTTCGGTGGGCAACAAGATATCCGTTATCTCGATCGTCTTTGCCGTTGTCATCGCCGTGGTATGCTTTTTCGGGTTCAGCGGTCTGTCGCAGCTGTTCGAGGTGCTGCTCTCTAAGACGGGCTACCAAACGCCCGGGATAGAGGCAAACAGTACGATAGCGATAATTTTTTTGGCGATAACGACCGTGCTTGTCGCTCCCGTCGGAGAGGAAACGATATTCAGATCCGCTTTGCTCTCGGGCGTGGAAAGGACATATTTGAGCGACGTATGGGCGGCTGTCGTCAGCGGGGCGATGTTCGCGATCATGCACATAAATCCGAGCCAGACGGTTTACCAATTCTTTTTGGGCGCGTCAGCCGCATATGTTATGTTGAAGTGCCGAAACGTTATCGCCGCAATGATCATTCACGGTATAAGCAATCTTATGGCGATATTGCTTTCTTTTACCGACATGGGGTCGAAAATTTCGCAATTTTACGTTATGCAGATAGGGCATAACGCTGTCGTTACGGTGGTATTTTGCGCGCTTTTGCCCGCCGTCGCCGTCGTGACCGTATGGCTTATTTGCAAAGTTATTTTCAAGACGGAAAAGAAGAAATACCCCGATAAATTCCATAAAAAATTGATATGTATAGACGAAAATACGCTCGAACCCGTTTTCGATGGCGAAGAGGACGGCTCGGCTTGTACGAACAAAAGCCGTCAGGCAAAGTTGAAGAGAGAGTTTGTCGTTCGCAGCGGCGAAAAGGTGGGCTTTTTCGGCAATAATACTTATGAGATCGCGTTCGGAGCATTTACCGTCTTTGCCGTCATACTTTGGCTTGCAATGTTTGTCGCGCTTATACAGGGATAAGGGAGGAGGATAATGGACGATCACAAAAAACAATATCGCACCGTAGGATTAACGGTATTTATAATATCTATCGCTCTGCTCATTATGCGTATAGTCAGTTACTATGTGCAGGTCGCAATGCTCGATATTTCCATGGACGAGGCGTGGCTGGAATTGCTTATGGACATAGCGTTTTCGTTGCCCGTACAGTTGTTGCTGTTGCTCGTCTTTCCGTTCCTCATGTACAAATTCGTATTGAAAAAGAGCGTAAAGGACGTTTTCGCATTTTCGGGCTATCGCAAATGCAGCTTCAAAGTCATCTTGCTCTCCGTTATCATCGGACTGTGCGTGCCTTTTGCGTCAATGGGATTTTCGATCTTTTGGCAGCTTATACTTATCATATTCGGATATACTCCGTCGGGAAGCACGGTCTTGCCCGAAACGTTCGATCCCGCGTACTTTTTGATATCCGTCGCCGTAACGGCAATTCTTCCCGCGATATGCGAGGAGTTTACCAATCGCGGCGGCTTGCTTACCGTAATGAGGACAACGCATTCGTACAAAAAAACCATTTTGCTTATAGGTATTGCGTTCGGACTTTTCCACCAGAACATCACGCAGATCTTTTACACGGCGGTGCTCGGCGCGCTCTTGGCTTACCTCGTCCTCGAAACGGGCTCGATAATACCCGCTATGATAGTGCACTTCATGAACAATTTCATGAGCATCTACCTCGAAAGCGCAAGTCAGTACGGCTGGGCGATAGGCGGCGGTTTTTATTCTTTTATCGACAGCGTCGATTTCGGAGTGCTCTCGGGCGCGTTGGCGCTAATATTCCTTGCCGTGTTCTGGTTGGCGTTGGCTGTTCGACGCGTGACAAAAAACGATCGGAACACATATTATCTCCGACTCAACGAAGCGTATGCCGCGTCGGGTCAAAAGATAGGGCTGAGGGACAACATTTTCTATATAGGCGCCATAGTAGTGACCGTTATATCCACGTTCATAACCTATTTGTTCGGACTATGAAAAAGATAAAGATCGTTGCGGTAGGCAAGCTGAAAGAAAAGTTTTTCGCGGACGCGTGCGAAGAATACCTCAAACGGCTCGGGCGTTTTGCCGACGTTTCGGTGTGCGAGATCAAGGACAGACCCGACGGGATCGCCGCCGAAAGTTCGGATATCTTACAGGCGTTAAAGGGCTATGTGATCCTTGCCGATATAGGCGGCGAGAGCAAGAGCAGCGAGGAATTTTCGGATCTTCTCGACAGCGCTTTTTTGCGTGGCGACACGATCAGCTTTGTTATAGGCGGTTCGTGCGGCGTCGATCAACGAGTAAGGGATCGGGCGGACAGGCGCGTCAGCTTCGGAAAAATGACGTATCCGCATATGCTCATGCGTGTCATTGCGCTCGAACAGATATATCGCGCGTTTACCATAAAGGAGGGGTTGCCGTATCACAAATGATCGTTACGCGACATATAATGGCAAAAAGAACAAGAGGAACATTATATGTATACATACGGCAATTTAACCGACGACATATCGTATTTCAGGTTTAACGGAGCGCAGGTGGGCGACATCGGCAGTTCCGTTCTCGGCAATAAGATATATTACATAAAGTCGGGCGAGGGCGAACGCAAGATAATAGTCACGGGCGGGATACACGCGCGTGAAAACATAACCGCGCTTCTCGTCATAAGGCAGGCGTTTGCGCTCTTTGGGACGAAAACGCCTTATACCGTCTATTTTGTGCCTATGGTCAATCCCGATGGCGCAATACTTATCGAGAAAGGGGCGGAGGGCGCAAGGGAATATGCCGATCTCGTTCGCTCGGTAAACAAGAGCGACGACTTTTCGCAGTGGAAAGCAAATGTGCGCGCCGTCGACCTCAATGTCAATTTCGACGCAAGGTTCGCCACGGGCAAAAACAATCTTCGCTATCCCGCGCCGATGGGCTATGTGGGCGAATATCCGTTCAGCGAGCCCGAAACGGCTGCCTTGAAATATTTCACTCTCGCGATAAGACCCATATTTACCATAAGTTATCATGCGCTCGGTCGGGAAGTCTATTGGGATTTTTTCCGCGGGGACGCGAGGGAGCGCGAGTTTGCTCACAGGGTCGCGGATACGTTAGGTTACAAGGCGGTGGACGGCGACATGATGAGCGCGGGCGGATACAAGGATTGGTGCGTGCAAAACGGCATAACGGCGCTTACGATAGAGGTGGGCAGCGATGAATTTCGGCACCCCATATCGCAAAAAGACGCGGAGGACGACATAATGCGCAACCTTTTTTTGCCCGATACGGCTTATAATATTTACGTCGATATCTTCGATGACAAAAAAAGATCCGCCCTCGCAAGGACGGATAAATGATCGGATCGGAAGAATATCAATAGGCTTTGCCGAAGTATATTTTTTTGGTCGCTTTTTTGCCGCAGCAAACACACTTGTCGCCGCAAGGAGTCTGGTCGAACGGCATATTGCGCGTGGAGGCGTTGGTGAGTTCCTTTATCTTGTTTTCGCACGCCTCGTCGCCGCACCACATTCCGAGCGCGAAATTCCCGCTGTCCACGGCGTCTTTGAGTTCGTTCATGTCCGCGACGGTCTTTACATGTGAATCGCGGAAAGCGAGCGCTTTATTGTACATGTTTTCGTGGATATCGTCAAGCAACTTTCCGAGTTCTTCGCCGAGTTTGTCGAGCGGGACTTCCGTCTTTTCGCCCTCTTTATCTCTGCGGCAAAGGACGGCTACGCCCTTTTCGATGTCGCGCGGACCTATTTCGATACGCACGGGCACGCCCTTCATCTCATATTCGTTGAACTTCCAACCGGGGCTGTAATCGCGGTCGTCGAGTTTTATGCGGAACTCGTTTTTGAGGGAATCGTAAACTTCCGTGCATTTTTCGATAACGCCCGCCTTGTGCATTGCGACCGGAATGATGACCGCCTGAATGGGGGCTACTTTGGGGGGCAAGCACAGTCCGCGTTCGTCGCCGTGCGCCATTATTATTGCGCCTATGAGCCTTGTGGACGTTCCCCAAGAGGTTTGATAGGGATTTTTGCGCTTTCCGTCTTTGTCGAGGAATTCTATGTTGAACGCCGCCGAGAAGTTGGTGCCGAAGAAGTGCGTCGTGCCCGACTGCAAACTTTTGCCGTCCTGCATCATCGCCTCTATGGAATATGTCGCCTGCGCGCCCGCGAACTTTTCTTTTTCGCTCTTTCTGCCCTTGAACATGGGAATGGCGAGCACGTTGCGCGCAAATTCGTCGTAAACGTCCAAAATTTTAAGCGTTTCCTCTTCCGCTTCCTCTGCGGTGGCGTGCAAGGTGTGACCCTCTTGCCAAAGGAATTCGCTTGTTCTGAGGAACGGACGCGTGGTCTTTTCCCATCTTACGACGTTTGCCCATTGATTGATGAGTAGCGGCAGGTCGCGGTACGATTCCACCCACTTGGAGTACATTTCGCAAATTATCGTTTCGCTTGTGGGGCGAATGACGAGCGGTTCGGGCAAGTCGTTCTGACCCGCTCTTGTCACCATCGCCACCTCGGGCGCAAAGCCCTCCACATGTTCGGCTTCCTTGGTAAGGTAGCTGTACGGGATAAGGAGGGGGAAGTACGCGTTTTCGTGTCCCGTTTCCTTGAATCTCTTGTCCATTTCCTTTTGGATAAGTTCCCATATCGCATAGCCGTACGGGCGAATGACCATCGTGCCCTTAACGGGTCCGTAATCGGCAAGCTGAGTTTTGAGTACGACGTCGGTGTACCATTGAGGAAAGTCCTCGTGAATATCGGCTATTTCTTTTACAAATTCTTTTTCCTTAGCCATAAATTATCTCCGTAAACCTCGAACTTTGAATTTCTTTGTAAGCTAAATAATTTTAACGGTTTTGAAATCAAAAGTCAACTGTTTTGATAAACAACCGCCTCCGTATTTTATAAAATATAAATCGGCGCAGATCATTTTTGGTTTTGTTGACCTAAACAAAACCCGATTTTAATGCACTTTGGGACTTTCATAAGGGCGAAAAAGCCGAAATTGTCATGTTTTGCCATTCCCGTCATTTTGTCGACCTCGATAGAATAATGCAACTTTTAACGAGTAAAATGACATTTTTTGAGAAAAGATTGTAACTATACTTATAATCTTTTTTTAAATAATGCCATTTTGCTTGACAAATAAGTCATTTTTATATATTATAAAATTTGAGAGGTGTAATTTATGGAACTTGCTAATCCCGAAAATGTGCTCGATCTTTTGTTTTCATACAATCCGTGGTGGCAATCGGGCAACGTGGGACAGGAATTCAATAAACCCATGAAGCGATTTGCCTACTATGAAGCGATGAATACGCTTGCTCGTAAAGATATAAGGCGATCGGTCATTTTATGCGGCGCAAGGCGAACGGGAAAGACGACTATAATGTATCAGGCAATAAGCGATTTGCTCGGTAAAAATATATCGCCTAAAAACATTCTGTTTTTGTCTTTCGATCATCCGCTTTTGAAACTTTGTTCTATCGATAAGGTAGTGGAGATATTTCGGAATAACATTTCGTCCGAAGAGGAGATATATTGCTTTTTCGACGAAATACAATATGCGACGGATTGGAACAGTTGGTTGAAAATTCTTTATGACAATAATCCCAAAATGCACATTATGGCAACGGGATCTGCAAGTCCAATACTTACGGATAAGATCTCCGAAAGCGGATTGGGACGTTGGAAGACGATCCATGTTCCCACGCTTTCTTTTTATGAATATTGTGAGTTAACGGGTATTCATGTTCCCGAACTCCCTTTGGATCTGAAACCGACGCAAATGTATTTGCGTTCCGCGCAGGAACAGACCGAAATTTTTAATAAACTTTCTTTGTTGCAAGTTCCTTTTATCCGCTATTTGCAAGTCGGAGGGTTCCCCGAACTCGCTTTGAGCCATGACGACCTCTATGCGCAAAGAGTTCTCAGAGAAGATATAGTCGATAAAGCGTTAAAACGAGATTTGCCGTCCGTTTATGGTATACGCAATATATCCGATGTCGAAAAGATCTTTCTTTATCTGTGCTACACTTCATCAAATATCATCAATATTCAAACGCTTTCCAAGGAACTTGACGGTGTGAGCAGAGCCACGGTAGAGAAATATATCGGCTATTTGGAAAGCGCAAATCTAATTTATATCAGTCCGCTTGTCAACGTCGGAACAAAACAGCTTTTGAAGGCACAGAGCAAGATCTATATTGCCGACGCCGCTATGCGCAATGCGGTACTGATGCGTGACGATATAACAAACGATCCAGACGAACTCGGTATTATTGCCGAAACTGCCGTTTATAAGCATATCAAGTCGTTCTATTATGATGAGGCGATGCAAATCGGATATTACAGAGGCGGTAAGAAGGAAAGCGAAATAGATATAGTTGTTAAATCCGAAAAGATGACGATAATGATCGAGGTAAAATATCGTGATCAGGCAAAAATATCGGAGTCGGATGCGATCGTAACTATGTCGGAACAAAAACACCCAAATCTTGTAATTACCAAGCGAGCAAATGACTTCGGCGAATTTTATTACGGAGAAAAGAAAATATATCGCATTCCCGCGCCGGCGTTCCTGTATATGCTCGGTTTTGTGGAAAGTCATAAAAATAAATAACAACTTGATAACAAAAAAGCGTGTTGATAACAAAAAGCGTGGCGGAGAAATGTTTCGTTGCGCTTTTTATTGTGGCGTGACGTTAAGAAAACCGTCTGTAATTTCTTGACTATTGCAGGCGGATATTGTATAATTGATTGTCAAGACGATCGTTCACTTTAAGGAGATAATTATGGATAAAATAAGATTGTTTTCAAGCGAGAGCGTTACCGAGGGACATCCCGATAAGATCTGCGACGCCATAGCCGACAACATACTCGACGAGGCGCTCAAAGGCGATCCCAATTCGCGCGTTGCGTGCGAAGTTTGTTGTAGCACGGGCATGGTAATGGTAATGGGCGAATTCACCACAGAGCAATATGTCGATATCCCGCGCGTGGTGCGCAAGGTGGTAAAGGAGATAGGGTACAACGATTCGGCGCTCGGCTTCGACTATCATAACTGCGCAGTTCTTACTTACATCAACGAACAGTCGCAGGATATTTCCATGGGCGTAAGCGACGCTATCGAGAGCAAAGGCTCTTCCGATCCCGCCGATAGGATAGGCGCGGGTGACCAAGGCATGATGTTCGGATACGCTTGCAACGAAACGCCGACGCTCATGCCGCTTCCCATTTACCTCGCGCACAAGCTGACAAAGAGGCTCACCGAGGTGCGCAAGACGGGTATAATGCCCCAGCTTCGTCCCGACGGCAAGGCGCAAGTCACGGTCGCATACAAGGACGACAAGCCGGCTTATGTGGACACGGTCGTTGTTTCGGCTCAACACAACGCCGAGGCGGATCTCGACCTGTTGAGAGAGGATATTATAAAGCACGTTATTCTTATGTCCATAGACAAGGACCTCATAACCGATAAGACGAAATTTTTGATAAACCCCACGGGCAGATTCGTTATCGGCGGTCCGCACGGCGACAGCGGTCTTACGGGCAGAAAGATAATCGTAGACACATACGGCGGAATGTGCCCGCACGGCGGCGGCTCTTTTTCGGGCAAGGATCCCACAAAAGTGGACAGGTCTGCGTCGTATTATGCAAGATACGTTTGCAAAAATATCGTTGCGGCGGGGCTTGCGGACAGAGCGCAGCTTCAAGTCGCTTACGCCATCGGCAAGGCAAATCCCGTGTCCGTTTGCATAGATACGTTCGGTACGGGTAAAATTTCCAACGACAAACTTTTGGAGATAATAGAGAAGCATTTCGATTTCAGACCGTATTCCATTATAAAAAATCTCGGTCTGCGCGCACCCATATACGCAAAAACCACCAATTACGGTCACTTGGGCAAGCCCGATCTGCCTTGGGAACAGACGGACAAAGTAAAGGAGATCAAGGCGTACCTTAAATGAAAATAAAAGGTAACATCGACGAAATACGTTTTCGCAACGAAGAAAACGGCTATACGATAGCGGTCCTCGATATCGACGGGGATCCCGTTATTGCGGTGGGCACCTTTCCACCCGTTTCCGAGGGCGAGGACGTGGAGGTCATCGGCGAATATGTTATCCATCCCAAATTCGGTCGTCAATTCAAGGCTACGGACGTAAAGCGCATATTGCCCGACACGATAGACGGTATAGTGCGCTATCTCGGCAGCGGACTTATAAAGGGATTGGGTCCCAAGACCGCGCTCGTGCTTGCGTCCACATTCGGCAAGGACACACTCGAAGTCATCGAACGTCACCCCAACAGGCTGACGGTAGTGCGCGGGATCTCCTCGTCAAAAGCCATGGCGATACACGAAGCGTACATTCAAAACAAGGCTATTCAGGACGCGGTGATGTACTTGCAATCGCAGGAAATCCCAATAGGCACCGCCTTGAAGATATACCGCTTTTACGGGGACGATACGGTGAACATCGTATCGCACAATCCGTATAAACTCATCGAGGACATCGACGGCATAGGTTTTATCACCGCCGACCGCATTGCCGAAAAGCAGGGCATATCCAAGGACAGTCCGTTCAGGATACGCGCCGGGATCATACACGAACTCACGCTCGGCGGCGAGGACGGCAACACCTATTTGCCGCGCGAAGAACTCATAGCCAAGGCTACGGCTCTTCTCAAATGCGAAGATAAAGCCGTGGACGGCGAAATAGACAGTCTTATCATCGACGGCAAACTCAAACGCGTCATAATAGACGACGCCGACGCGATCTATCATAGGGCGGTCTTTCAGGCAGAACGCGGAGCCTCGGCGGGAATAATAAAACTCGTTTGCGAGGCGGACAGGATAGGCTACGACGCCGAAAACGATATTATCGAATTCGAGCGCGTCAACAACGTTAAACTACATGAACTTCAAAAGGAAGCCGTGCGTACGGCGGTGGCGAGCGGCGTTTCCATAATCACGGGCGGTCCCGGCACGGGCAAGACCACGGTGATAAAGTGCATTATCGACATAACCGAAAAGCTCGGCATCACTTCCATGTTGATGGCGCCCACGGGCAGAGCCGCCAAGAGGCTGAGCGAAAGCACGGGCAGGGACGCCACCACGATCCATCGTGCGCTTATGAAGGACGTTGGACAAAACGATTACAGGACGGTGCTTTCGCCGTTGAATTGCGGCGCGGTGATCGTTGACGAAGTTTCCATGGTGGACGTATTTCTGCTCAATCTGCTCGTTCGTCGTCTTGCAGGCGGAACAAGACTTATTCTTGTGGGCGACAAGGACCAATTGCCGAGCGTGGGAGCGGGCAACGTTCTCGCGGACATGATAGCGAGTTCGATCATACCCGTGGTAATGCTCACGCACATTTACAGGCAGTCGGAGGAAAGCCTTATAGCCTCCAACGCTCATGCCGTAAACGAGGGCAGAATGCCCGACATAAGCCGCAAGGACAAGGACTTCTTCTTTATCCGCGCCAACAGTCGGGAGCAGATAGCCGATACGATAGTGGACATGGCGTCGAGGCGGATCCCAAAATACCTCAACGTGGACGCCAACAAGATACAGGTCCTTTGCCCTGTAAAGAACGGTCCTTGCGGCACGGTCGCGCTCAACAAGAGATTGCAGGAAGTGATAAATCCGACGGGCAGATCGCTCACATTCGGAGAAACGATATACAGAGTGGGCGACAAGGTAATGCACATAAGCAACAACTATCAACTCGAATGGGTGCGCTACGATCCTTATTACGAGAAGGGCAGCGGAGTGTTTAACGGCGACACGGGCATAATATTGGATATTAACGTTCAATCGGGAGAAATAACGGTCGTGCTCGACGACGGACGCACCGTGGTATATCCCGCCGACGTAAGAAATCAACTTGTGCCGTCTTATGCCGTGACCGTGCATAAAAGCCAAGGATCGGAATATGTGGGAATAATAATGCCCATTACGGGCGGCAGTCCCATGATACTTACGAGAAATCTGCTGTATACGGCGATCACGCGCGCGAAAAAATTCGTGGCGCTCGTAGGCGACGAATATTCGCTCAAACGCATGATAGACAACAATTACATTGCAAAAAGGTACAGCGGAATGAAAACCTTTTTGGCGGAATTTTACGGCGATAACAATTTATTATACGGAGATGTGTAATGGTAACGGTAAAAGAATATAAATACGAGGACGCAAAACCGATAACGGACAAATTGGGAGTAGCTCTTTCGCCCGACGAAAGAGTGCTCATTATGGACGAGGGCGGCGAATATATAGGCGCGTCTGTGATAGGACTTGCCAAAACTATCGTCGAGATAAGACAACTTACGGTAAAGGACAGGCCGTTCCCGTATTACGATCTGCTTGCGCGTTCCACTCTCAACCTTATCAATTTGTTCGAGCTCCCCATAATGGTCAGAGTGGAAAAAAACGACTATTTCGTTCCGTTCGGCTTCGAAGAAGCGAGTGACGGATACATGTATATACAAAGTGACAAAATTGTTTTCAAGGGCAGTTTATGCGGCCATTGATCGGAGGTAAAAATGAGTAATTTCATAGAGGACATAATAAGCGACGATCTTAAAAGCGGCAGATGCAAGGAAGTGGTCACGCGCTTTCCGCCCGAACCCAACGGATATCTTCATATCGGGCACGTCAAGAGCATTTGTCTTAACTATTACGGCACGGCCGTCAAATTCGGCGGCAGATTCAATTTGCGTTTTGACGACACCAACCCCGCGAAAGAGGACGACGAATTTGTTCGCTCCATAATCGACGACGTCAAGTGGCTGGGCGCGGATACGACGAGAATACTGTTTGCCTCCGACTATTTCGACAAGATGTACGAATGCGCGGTCTTGCTTATCAAAAAGGGCAAGGCGTATGTGGACGACATGAGCGCCGAAGAAGTCAGACTTACCAGGGGAACGTTGACCGAGCCGGGCAAGGAGAGCAAAAACCGCGATCGACCCATCGAGGAAAGTTTGAAGCTGTTCGAGGATATGAAGAACGGTCTTGTGCCCGACGGAGCGCTTATACTTCGCGCCAAAATAGATATGTCGAGCCCGAATATCAATATGCGCGATCCCGTTATATACAGGGTCTTGCATGAGGAACATCACAGGCAGGGCAATAAGTGGTGCATATATCCCATGTACGACTTCGCGCACCCCATCGAGGACGCGGTGGAAGGCATAACTCATTCCATTTGCACGCTCGAATTCGAGGATCATCGACCTCTTTACGATTGGATAGTGCGCGAATGCGAGTTCAAAGATCCCCCTCATCAATATGAATTTGCCCGTCTTAGCATACAGCGCACGATAATGAGCAAAAGATATCTCAAAAAACTTGTCGATTCGGGCGCGGTGGACGGTTGGGACGATCCGAGAATGCCCACGATAGCGGGACTTCGCCGCAGAGGTTACACTCCGTCCAGCCTTATAGACTTTTGCGAGAAGATAGGCGTATCCAAAGCCAACAGCGAGGTCGAAACGGGACTGTTGGAAAGTTGTATCCGGGATGAACTCAATATTACGGCGGAGCGCGCAATGGCGGTGCTCGATCCCGTCAGACTCGTTATAGTCAATCGCGACGACAATTATAGCGAAGAGTTGGACTTCGAGATAAATCCGACGGCGGGCGACGGAGAAACGAGGAAGATCACGATAAGCAACGAATTGTATATCGAGCGTTCGGACTTCGAAATAACGCCTCCTCCCAAGTTCAAGCGGCTCGTCTTAGGCGGAACGGTAAGGCTCAAAGGCGCCTATATAATCAAAGCCGTGGGTTACGAAACGGACGGCGACAAGGTCACGCTCGTCAAGGCGGAGATCATCGAGGGCACCAAGTCGGGCGAGGACAACAGCGGGATCAAAGTCAAGGGCGTCATACATTGGGTAAACGCAAAGGACTGCATAGACGTCGAGGCGAGAATGTACGATTATCTGCTCCTCGATGTGGACGAAAAGGTGGATTTTTCGGAAAGAATGAATCCCGATTCGCTCAAAGTTCTCTCTGCCAAAGCGGAACGCTATCTCGCTTCCGCGCCAAAGGGGAAGTCTTATCAATTTTTGCGTCAAGGCTACTTCTGCCGCGACAGCAAGAGCGAAAAGCCCGTATTCAATCTTGTCGTGTCCTTAAAGGACAGTTACAAAAAATAGAGAGGAAATTATGAAAAACATAGACAGCTATACGTTGAGAAAAATGTGGACCGAATTTTACGCCGAAAAAGGTCATACGATAATAAGTTCGGCTTCGCTCATTCCCGAAAACGATCCTACGGTGCTATTCACCACCGCGGGAATGCACCCCCTTGTGCCGTATCTGCTCGGCGCAAAGCATCCGGGCGGAACAAGACTTGCCGACGTTCAGAAGTGCGTGCGCACGGGAGATATCGACGAAGTGGGCGACGCAAGTCACTGTACTTTCTTTGAAATGCTCGGCAATTGGTCGCTCGGCGACTACTTCAAAAAAGAGCAGATAAAGTGGAGTTACGAATTTCTTACGAGCGAAAAATATCTCGGGATCGATCCCGATCGCCTTGCCGTTACCGTGTTTGCGGGCGACGACGATTGCCCGCGCGACGAGGAAAGCGCAATGCTTTGGCAGGAATGCGGCATAAAAAAGGAACATATCTTTTATCTTCCCAAGTCCAACAATTGGTGGGGACCTGCCGGCATAACGGGACCGTGCGGACCCGACACCGAAATGTTCTATATTTCGGACGTTGCGGACTGCCACGAGGGCTACGGACCCGATTGCGACTGCGGAAAATATCTTGAGATCTGGAACGACGTGTTCATGCAATACAACAAGACGGCGGACGGAAAATTCGAGCCGCTCAAACAAAAAAACGTCGATACGGGCATGGGGCTCGAACGAACTCTTTGCATTTTGCAGGGCAAAAAGAGCGTGTATGAAACGGATATTTTCGTACCCATATTGCAAAAAGTGCGCTCGCTTTCCACGCAAAGCGACATAAAAGCCGAGCGTATCGTAGCCGACCATATCAGGACTTCGGTTTTCATCATAGGCGACGAGCGGGGCGTTACCTGCTCGAACGTGGATCAAGGCTATATCTTGCGCAGACTCTTGCGACGCGCCATACGCTTCGGAAAACAACTCGGGCTATGTAAGGGCGACCTCAGCAAGATCGCTCTGACCGTGATCGACATATATAAAGATGTTTATCCCGAACTCGGCGAGGGCAGGGACAAAATAATCGGCGAGATCGACGCGGAAGAGGAACGCTTCGAAAAGACGCTTTCGGCGGGCATAAAGGAGTTTGAAAAACTTGCGTCCTATCAAAAGGGCGACACGATAAGCGGAAAGGCCGCGTTCAGACTTTACGAAACTTACGGCTTCCCCGTGGAAATGACGGTCGAACTTGCCCGCGAACATAATTTGAAAGTGGATACCGACGGATTCGAAAACGCATACAAAGAGCATCAACAAAAGAGCCATGCGGGCGCGGAACAGAAGTTCAAGGGCGGACTTGCCGACCATACCGAAACGATAACCAAACTTCACACCGCCACGCACCTGTTGCACACCGCTTTAAAGCGTGTGCTCAACGATCCCGACGCCAACCAAAAGGGCAGCAACATAACGGAAGAAAGGCTCAGATTCGACTTTACATTTCATCGCGCGCTCACTCCCGAGGAGATCGCAAAGGTGGAGCAACTCGTAAACGAGGCGATAGCGGCAGACGTTCCCATTACCTGCGAAGAAATGACGGTGGAAGAGGCGAAAGCGAGCGGCGCGATCGGATTGTTCGCTTCCAAGTACGGCGAAAGGGTAAAGGTGTATACCATGGGCACATATTCCAAAGAGATATGCGGCGGACCGCACGCTCGTCGAACGGGCGAACTCGGCAAATTCCGTATCATCAAGGAGCAGTCGTCGGGCGCAGGAGTCAGAAGAATAAAAGCCGTCCTCGAATAATACGGTAGCCTCATAATAAGGAAAAATAAAAACTCTCGGATAGGTTTTCCGAGAGTTTTGTTATAAACGTATAAGCGAGAAATATTTAAACCATAAAATGCGGCGATAATAATATGCCTGTGAAAAACAGCACTACCAGGACCACGATAAATATCAATGCGCCGGAACTTATCGCAATCCCCGCAATGGCAAAGTTCTTGTAACCGTTGCGATATTCCGAACTGCCTTTGTACGCCAATATCGAGCATATAAGACCTGCGATGGGAAAGAAAAACGCCGCCACAAACCCTATCAAAGCCATAAGATTGTGTTCTTTTATCGGGGAAGATCCTTTATTTACTCTTACGCCGCAATGAACGCAAAAATCCGCTTTGTCATCTATTTCTTGTCCGCAATTACGACAATACATGATTTTACCTCCGAGTAATTTTCATTACCGTAAATTATATCACATACCGCCGCTAATGTCAATATGCGGGGCAAATTTTTGTCCGAAAGCGCGTTTTGATATGAAATTATCGAGAAAATTTCAAATTGCACTTTACAAACGATAAAAAATATAGTAAAATAATGTAAAAGGAGGTCTTGGGAGTCCATGAAGATCCGCGAATCGGAAGAAATGTATCTTGAAACAATTTTGGTGCTGAAAAAACGCAACGCGAATGTCCACGCGATAGATATAGCCAACGATCTCGGCTATGCAAAGTCGAGCGTATCGCGCGCGGTAAATCTTCTGCATAGCAAGGGCTACATAACGATAGACAAAACGGGGCTCATCGAACTTACGGAAACGGGCTTTGCCAAGGCGACGGATATCTACGATCGTCACCGCGTGATAACTCAGTTGCTCGTAAAGGTGGGGGCGGACAAGGCGCTTGCCGAGGACAACGCCTGCCGCATAGAACACGTCATAACTCCCGAACTCTTTGCCATTTTAAAGAAGTTCGCCGATAAGGACGCATATAAAGATTGACGAAAAGAATAAAGTTCGAACGGACCGAAGAAATTCAGTCCGTTTTTCTTTGTCCTTTTCTTAGAGGAAAGCGTCGTAAAATAAAAAGCCTTGTTTTAAGAAAAAATAAATAACACAGTTGCGCTTATGCGCATATCTATTATGGAGTAGGAGAAGGCGATATGAAAAAGCTGCGCGCATTTTATTTTTCGGGAACGGGCAATACGAAATTCGTTACCAAATACCTTTTGAACAAGTTGACCTGCGTTTACGAAGTCAAGGATCACGACATAATGAGCGGAAAAGATTTTCTCGCAGATATTTCGGAGGCCGATCTCATCTTGATAGCCTTTCCTATTTACGCCTCGGCGCCGCCCATTCCGATGCGGAATTTCGTATACAAGTACCGAAAAGCCTGGAAAAACAAGACTGTCGCAATAGCCGAAACGCAATACTTTTTTTCGGGCGACGGAGCGGCGAGCATAGGCAGGACGCTCATCAAAAACGGCGCGGACGTGGCATACGCCGAACAGTTCAATATGCCCAATAACCTTGCGGACAGTTCCGTTTTCAGGATCCGTAACGAGGCGGAACTCGAAAAAACTCTGGACAGAGCGATAAGAAAAATGGACGAATTTTCGCAAAAGATCATCGAAAACAGGAGATCGCGCCGCGGTTTCAATCCCGTATCGCACGCAGTCGGCTACTATTGCCAGCGCAAATGGTGGCGAAAGAGCGAAAGCGAAAAGCGCTCGCTCATCAAGGTCGATGAGAGTTTGTGCGTCGGTTGCGGGTTGTGCGTCAAAAGTTGCCCCGTCGAAAACCTCGCCCTCGTTAAAGGCAAGGCGCAGGGGCAAGGCGGTTGTGTTTTTTGTTATAGGTGCGTAAACCTTTGCCCGAGGAGCGCGATAACTCTGTTCGGCAAAAAGACCGTCACTCCGTACAAGGGCGTTCCGAACATAAAAGACTGAATTGTTCCCCTCATAATGGGCTTATTGTAAAGTTATCTTTCGAATAAGCGGCGGCGCGTACTTTCGAGATAAAAATAAAATTTTTTCGCCGAATGTGAGTTCTTATTTCCTTTTTTCGTCGCGTTTTTCTTTGATTATCAGGCACAAAGAAAAGATCTCCCATATCAAAGCAAGCGCAAGCACCGCCATAAAGAGGATATAAAACGTCAGAGTTAATCGCGACAGACCCTCGCGAATAGAGTATAGGATCAAAGCCGCCAAAGGAATGAAGATATAGGTCAGCGTAAAAATCTGCGATCGCACAGACGACTCATGAAATTTTTGATACAGACCGATCGCAAAATACAAAATGCTGTATAATAGCCAATAGATCATAATGTCAAGAAATCCGTAAATGACATATTGACATGAGGTTATTATCACCAAAAGCCCGGCTAAAATAAGTTTTAAATATTTCATGTAGTCGCGTTCCATTTTTTGAAAAATTCGTGTGTAAACATATAAAGTTTTTTCTTAACTACTGTTTATGCGACTTATCTTCGTTTCTGTAAAACAGATTGCTTATAAGCGCAAATACGGCGGGAATAACCGCATAGCCCGCATTTAAGTCGAGGCAAATGACAAGCACTGCGCCGATAAGCGTCAGGACAATAAATATTATGTTTATAATTAAAATCGCTTTCTTCATTTTTTGTTCTCCTTAATTCCGCTCGTATAACTGCAATTATACCATAAAAACAGGATATACGCAAGTGGCAGGCACTCACAGATAAAAAGAAGATCCGAACCACTCACTCGTTATGAGTATTTGGTTCGGGTCATAGTAAACTTATGATATAGATGCCCGTCTGCGACTAATTTAGAATTTATTCTTTTTGGTTCTTCGTAAATGCAAAAATAATTTGTACTATACCTGTAACAATCAGAACAATTGCAAGAACAGTTGCAAGTGGGATCGATATCGAGTAATATTTACCCAAATCGTAAATGAATGCAACGACACAGATAAGTAAAATTCCGATAGTTGTTTCAATACTACCCATTAGATAAAGTAATTTTTTCATTTAATCTCCTTATAAAATTGAAATTTATTGATTTCTTCTTCTGTGCCATTCAGTCCAAAACGCGAGATAGCCGTCCCGATCGATTTTGTCG
>CANQFK010000005.1 GCA_947598585.1 uncultured Clostridia bacterium | reverse complement strand
TCTGAGTCCTATATAATCTTTCATACACATACCCCTTTATAGTCGGTAATTTATATCTATGAAAGTTTTTGCCGAAAAATGTAGTCGGCAAGCATCAAACATCTGAGTCCTATATAATCTTTCATACACATACCCCTTTATAGTCGGTAATTTATATCTATGAAAGTTTTTGCCGAAATATGTCCTAATCACACCTGTTTTGCAAACTTATAAATCACGGTCGTCAACGAATATCTTTCCGTTTTCGCCCGAAAAAAGCAGATCGCCGGGCATGAATGAGGGCGGAACATTGCCTATCGCGGCGGTGACCGTCACCTGTTTTAAGCCCCCATATCGCAAAATACGCTTTAATGCAAGCGGAGAAAAGCCGCAATCGTCTATAAGCACTTTGCGTTCTTTAAGGAGCGAAACGCGGAACGGGATCTTCAATCCCTCGCCCGCTATCTCATCGACGTGAGCGTAAGCCTCTTCGCCGCCCTCGAAAAATCTTCTCGATGAAAAAGCGAATCCGTCGCACCTCATCTTGCCCACAACGGTACCGCGCGAATGAGAAAACGTATTCTTTACGGTGAGCGGCACGTCTGCCCTCTTTATAAGCGGGATCGCCTCGTATTGCATGACCGTCGCGCCGAAATAGCACAACAGTTCCGCCTCGTCATATCCGAGATGATCTATCACTCCGCCATGCCCGTCGAATATCCCGTCCACGTCCGTCCACTTCATGTAATCGCCCTTTATTGCCGCCGCGATCGCCGCTCCGCTTATATCCGAGCCTCCGCGCGGCAACAACTTTATTTCTCCGTTCGGCATTTTGCCGTAAAAGCCGGGTATGACGCACGGAACTTTTATCGCGCCGCTATGCGCAATTATCGACGCAAAATCTATTTCGCCGCTCAAAGTGAGTTTTACACATTCTCGGGCGTCCACAAAATTGTAGCCGAGAATTTCCGCAAGTATTCGAGCGCTCAAAAACTCGCCACGCGATACGGCATAATCGTATCCTCGCCCCGAATTTATCGCGGCTTTTATCGCGGCAAGCGATCTTTCGATGTCTATACCGAACGCCGCCGCTATGGACAAAAATCGTTCGCCGATAAGCCCGTATCTGCCGTCGCAACTCCCCGTTCTCTCCCATTCATTGTACGCCGCTATCAGCATATCGGTGATCTTTTCCTTTCCCCCGGGCGCGGAAGCTATCACTATCGGTATGTCGTTTTCCTTGATTATCTCCTTTACGCGCGCGAATCCGTTTGCGTCCGCAAGCGAACTTCCGCCGAACTTTGCCACTGTCATAATGCCATTATATGTTTATAAACGGTCATTTGACATAAGCGCAAACGAATGTTTATATGTTTAATTATGCTTTTGCATGGAAATTTCCCATCAATATACGCATATGTGCATTTATCGTTTGCTATGCGCCTTTTGTTTACACCATTGTAGCTGTGCCATCAACATCAATCAGCCAAACACTTGTAACTTTTTCATTCCAATCCAAGTTATCTATTTTATAATATATTCTTGCTTGCCAATAACGTTTAACACCGTTTATCGAAGCATATGTACTTATTGTTTTTCCCATATTAAGATCCTCTGTAAAATTTTCACTTTCCAAAGTCATTGTATGATATGACTCTTGATAGCTTTGCGAAGAATATAGCCTTACATAAACTCGCACGGACGAAGGGAATATTGAAATCTTGTTTTTGGCTTTTGCATAAACCTGCCCATTTTCCACCCCAATATCAAGAGATAGTGATGTAAAAATGCCCAATGGCATAATATTAAATTTATCATCTGACTTGCTTATTTCATGATCAACGATTTCTTCGGCAAACACTTGTTGATACTTTTCAGTCGCCATTATGACAAAAGAGCAAATAGACAATATTACTGTAAACGAAATAATTATAAGTTTTTTCATGCAAAATAACTCCTTTATTATGATTGTATTTTAGCGAAATAATTTATTTCTTTATTTTTACAAGGTTATAGATCAAAAATGATGTAATTGCCATCATTATTACTGCTAAGGCAATAAAAACCACTATCCCGAAATTTGTAAAGTGAGTTGCATTTATCGTTTCCAGACTATTGGGATCTTTTTGGAAAACCACAATACCGACAATCGTCGTAAAAGCAGCCATTATGACTGCGCAGACAGTCAAAGAAATTATGATTTTGATCCTCGTTTTTTTCTTGGATATTGATGCCGCTATTTCAGTCATTCCTATTTCGGCAGCATTATCGATATCTCTGTCATATTCTTTGATATGAGTATTTTCTTTTGCCTTTAAAAAATAATTGGTATTTATCGAAAACAGATCACACAACAACGAAATATGTTCTGCGCTGGGGATCGCTTCATCTAACTCCCATTTCGAAATCGACTGTCTTGACACGCCTATCATCTCGCCAAGTTCTTCTTGCGAATATCCTCTCTTTTTCCTCAGTAAATAAATTTTTTGTCCCATTGTTTTTCCTTCCATGTCCGTACTCCAAACAAAATATTATATTCTACGTTAAATCATCGGATCTTTATCGGCTTTGATCTTATTTGACTTGTCCACGTCGCATGATTTCCGCAGGATAAAGTTTACGCATTTTATATAATGGGATCAATGTCCCCAAAATCGCCATTGCTATCGACGCGATAAACATTATTATTATAGTTACAAAATTCAAACTCAATATTTTAAAAGCCAAGCCGTCCATAGAGAACCATAAAGATCGCCAGCCCGTCGAATTGAACCACATAACAATTATACCTGTCATAAGAAGCGATAAAATATAGACAGTGCCACATACGATCAATGCGTTTATGACATATATCTTATATAATTGTTTAAAATCAGCGCCCAGCGCGGAGATTATGCCGATCTGTTTCATCTGACTTCGCAAAGACGTCGCAATAAAATTCAGTAGAAATACCATCGAGAATATCAAAAATATCAAGCTTATGCAAAGCGACAATTTGCCAAGCGCTCCACCGGTAACAAGCACGGAGTTATACCAATTCGATGTAGGATTTAAATTCGAAAATTCATAATATTCTCCGGCCTGCTTTCCTTGATAATTATATGAAGTGATAAATTCGGCAAATTCATTGAGTTCTTTTTTGTGTTGCGGTACAGGGACGATCACATAAGAATCCATAAACATATAATACGATCCTGCCAACCGCGAAAAAATATAATCTTGCGTCACAAAAAGTTTTTCATGAAAAAGATATTCGTCGTCACAAGAAAAATATTCGGGACTATTGATAACAGTAGGGTCTTTGAGATATCCGTTTGATCCGACTTCTTGAATTTCCCGATGGTTTTCAATATAACATTTTCTGTCGCACCCTGTTTTTAATATTCCTGTTACTACGAGAGAATCATAATCTATTACATGTCCGAGCATATCTTCGGGTTTTTTGATCTCGTATTCATTTCCGTTTTTATCTTTATATCCAAGATATTTATAAGTGTTATAATGTTGTTCGCATATGACCACTTCATTGTCATGTTGAGGCAAACGTCCTACAAGTTCATAATCATATTTTTTTATTATATCTTCCGTGAGCGTCATATATCCGCTATATCCTCTGGTGATATATTCATCTGTTTCTTTCACGAATTGGGAAAATTCATCATTCCACTCTTTTACATAGTCATGTTTGATAAAAAACCGCTTTAAAATTACTATCATCAATTTTTCGGATATATGATTTTGTAAAATTTCCATATCCTTGTCTGTAATTATCGACAATTCGGAATTGTAGTCGTCGGAAAGAAGCAGATCATTTACCGCAAAGTCCCTATCTTCGTTTGCGAGAAAAGATATGTATTTTTGCATAGGCAGATATTCGTAACCATTGTCAAAAACGGCATTTACATATGGCATGGTTTTATCAAATGTTGCCAAAACAAGCGTAATACCCAAAAACGTAAAAGAAAAGACGGCAAGTAATATCGTGGCAATGATTTTTGCGGGATGTAACTTGAAATTGCCGCACCCTATCTTGAATGCGGTTTTTAACGGGATCCTCGATCTGCCGTTTCTGCTTTTACGCGCATTGTCGGTATTTTTTATCTTCATGATCTATTGTAAATTATATAAAAACATATACTATTTGTCAACGTTTTAATTGCAAATTCGAAAAATGCCAACTTTGGTTGACAAATTGCAAAGTAAAGTTGGTAGATTAGCATCAATAATTATGGTATACATAAATATACAAACTCTCAATGAGAATAAATTTTAAGGAGAAACTTATGAAAAACTTTAAAAAAACATTTAGCCTCATGATGATACTTTGCTTGCTTATCATTGGTAGTAGTTCAATGGCAACTGTATCATTAGCCGAAACACCTGAGTTACAAACAGGAATTTTATCAGAACAGACCTCCGCCCCAATTGTACCATTGGCAACTAATAATGCACCTGTCTGTACAATTTATACTGTTACAGAGTTGGCTGTCGGAGATAGACAAATAAGTGCCGGGAATATTTATTATAATCATGCAACAACTTACAACACTGCCGTAGTATATGAATGGAATACAAATAGCAACGGCACTGAATTAGCTCTTTCCAGCACTAACGTAGCCTATACCTTAATGGGAACGACAACTTACAAGGATATAGCATTTCCAACTTTGTCAGGAGAAAAAAACTGTGAGCCCCAATTTAAATATGCAAAGAACTATAATAAAGCAACAAATAGTTATTCAACATATACAACGATAGCTTGGGAACAAGATAAAGGCGACTATATACAAACTAATTATAGTTATGACTGCAAATATATCGTTGATGGACATTTCAGCATAGCACATGCCACAAGTGCCGAAGTACCCACTGAATACGATAAAGGAGGCTTTACTTGGAACCACGGTGGAAATGTTGGGACCACTATATACGGAACCGTTTCTTATGATGGAGACGTGAGCGATATTGAAGTAAAAATACCTCTACTAGGATATAAAACTTCTAGTGTCGTAGTAGGCGGCGTTAAATTTTCTCTTCGTACAGGTCCCAAAAAAGTTTCCATAAAAGCAAATTCTTATGCAAGTATTGTCACTTTCAATTTTGCTTTTGCCGTTTAAAACAACCTATAAAAATATAGCTATAAGCGCAAACGAAAAACAGCTTGAATGATCTCCAAGCTGTTTTTTGTCGCATACTATATAGAAATTTAATTTTCTTTATTCACGTCGATGATTTTATATATCACGGCTGCGATCGCCGCTCCGATAAACGGTCCCACTATAAATATCCATATTTGCGAAATTGCCCCAAACTCTCCGCTTATCATTTGAAGAAGAGCGGGTCCGAGCGAACGCGCGGGATTGACCGAAGTGCCCGTAAGGCGTATACCGAGCAGGTGTACGAGCGTAAGCGCAAGTCCTATCACTACGCCCGTTACGCTTTTGTTTTCGGTGCGCGAGGTCACGCCCAAAATAGCGAACACAAACGCGAAAGTGAGCACTATCTCGACAAGCAGCCCTATGATGAGCGAAACGCCGTCGCCGTATTCGTTAGTTATCGCAGCTTGCACCACGTTGCCGCCGAGATTTGCAAAACTTCCGAAGAACAATGCCACTATCGCCGCGCCGACTATCGCGCCCACGATCTGACTTATTACATACGCGATAAATTCCTTAAAGCTCATTTTTTTGGAAATAAGCATCGCAAGCGAAACCGCGGGATTGATGTGACAGCCCGATATATTGCCTACCGAATATGCCATAGCCACGATCACAAGACCGAATGCGAGAGCGGTAGCCACTATGCCGGCGTTTCCCGAACAACCGGTAGCGACCGCAACGCCGCAACCGAATACTACGAGTACCATTGTGCCGATAAATTCGGCGAGGCACTTTTTGATAAGTCCGTTGTTTTCCATTTGAAAATTCTCCTTTATTTATTATGGTCTGTTCCGATCTATCCTATGCGCGAGATCGATCGGCAGACCGATGACCATATTTATAACTCCTTTACCGTGCCATTTTCCACATGCAGGTCCTTAAAAGGCAGGGTGGGATCAAGGATAGCGCTGTCGATATGAGTGCAGGTGATTATGGTCTGATAGTCCTTTATCTTATCCATAAGCCTCTTTTGCCTACCTATATCGAGTTCGCTGAGCACGTCGTCGAGAAGCAATACGGGATAATCGCCGCGACTGCCCACTATCTCCACTTCGGCGAGTTTGAGTGCGAGCGACGCCGTTCGCTGCTGACCTTGCGAACCGAACGAGCGAATGTCCTCGTCGCCTATCTTAAAGGCGATATCGTCCTTGTGCGGACCCGAATGGGTATAGCCGCGAAGTCTGTCCTTTTCTCTGTCCTCTATAAGGATACGCGCAAAATTCTCCTTTATCTCCTCCGCATTGGCGCCGTCTATTGACTCATACCCGAGGTCGAGCGTTTCCTTGCCGTCCGTAAGATACGAATGACATTCGCGCGTGACCTTACAGAGGTTTTCCACAAAGCCTCGCCTTGTCTTTATTATCTTGGAACCTGCTTCGGCAAGCTGCATATCCCACACATAAAGGGCGTCGTCGGTCACCGTTCCGCTCTTTAACAGTCTGTTGCGCTGCATAAGCACCTTGTTGTAGCGCGTGAGCAAATAAAAGTATGTGCGCGACATCTGACAGAGCGCTATATCCATAAAGCGTCGTCTGTCCGCGGGCGCCTCTTTTACTATACGCATCTCGTCGGGCGAAAAGAACACCGTAGATACCACGCCCATCAATTCTCCCATTCGCGAAATGGGCATTCCGTTGACGGAAATCTGTTTGCCCGCCGTCCTGTCGAGGACGATCTCCACCTTGTCCTCGCCGTACGACTTGCTTACCATAAGCCTTATATAGGCGCGATCCTTGTCGTGCCCTATGAGTTCCTTGTCGCGCGGAGTGCGTGCGCTTTTGCCTACGCTGCACAAATAGACCGCCTCGATAAGATTGGTCTTGCCTTGCGCGTTCCGCCCCTCGACAAAGTTGATCTTGTCCGAAAACCGCACGGTCTGCCTCGAATAGTTGCGATAATCGGATACGGTAAGTTCTGTAACATGCATAAGCATATTATATCAAATACGATCTCAAATGTAAAGCGCTATAAAGGAATTTGACGATCCGCCTATTTTGCCGCCTTTCGCTTAGGCGCTCTGCTCTTTTTTTCGCTCGAAATCTTTTTGGCGCCGCTTTCCCTTTTCTTCGAGATCTGTTCGTCGAGGCTCCTTTGAAGTGCCTCCATAAGATCGGATATGCCCTTGCCCGCGGGAGTTTTTGGCGCCGTGATCTCGCGTCCGTCTATCTTTGCCTTTATCGCCGCCAATACCCGTTCGCGATATTCGTCGTTATAGCTGCGCGGCTCGAAATGTTCTTCCATGCCGAAAATTATGGACTTGGCAAGTTCGAGTTCCTTGCCGCTCGAACCGTCCTCGCTTTTGTACGGGCATTGTCTTATCTCGTCGTGAAAATACAGCGTGTTCAACATGAGCGCGCCGTCTATCGAACGAATTGCGATAAGCGTTTCCTTTGTTCCCAGCACGGTCTTTGCTATCGCCGCCTTGTCCGTTTCCGCCATAGCCTTTACGAGCACGTTGAACGCCTTTTCCGCGCCCGTCGGAACGACGTAATAAGGCTTATTGTAGTACACGGGCTCGATCTCATCTACCGATACGAAACACTGTATATCTATGTTTTTGTCTTTCGGCGACTTTATCTTTTCGAAATCCTCGTCCGAAAAGATCACATATTTGTTTTCCTCGTATTCGTATCCTTTGACTATATCCGAATTTTCCACTTTTTCGCCGTCGGCATTGGTCTTGACGTACTTGATACGGCTTCCGCTTTTCGAGTCTATCATGTTGAAGCCGATATCGTTGTCCATTGCCGCCGTAACGAGTTTTATTGGAATGTACACCAATCCGAAACTGATATTGCATTTGTATGCCATAAAAATTTTCCCCTTATTATTATAGGGAAAAACACAAAAAATTATTTTCTTTTTCCTCGACTTTACGCCCGTTCGCGCCGCCCGTTCTTGCTCCGAAAATCTATTTTATCATCTCGAACCTTACCGACGGCTCGCCCATCTTGCCCGTAAAACGCAGCAGCCTCCTTGCCACTCCGTCGTTGCCGTCGAAGATCTTGAAGCGCGGCGCCGTTTCGTAAATATAGTCCTTCAAAAACACATAGTGCGTGCAGCCCAAAACCAAGCCGTCGCACCCGTCGCATTCGCCGTAAAGCCTCTTTGCGAGTTTTCTCAGCGCGGCGACATCGAAATACGACCTCTCTATTTCGGGCGCGAGTTCGGGCAAAGTGATGAGTTTTATCCTGTTAGTTACGGGAAATATCAATTTATTGAACTTTTCCTGCCTTGCCGCCGTCGGAGTGAGCGCGACCGCCACTCTGTAACAGCTGCCGAGCGCGGGTTTTACCGCAGGTTCCACGCCTATATAATCGAAGTTCGGATCGAACTCCCTGAGTTTATGTATCGCGACGTTGGTGGCTGTATTGCACGCGAGAACTATTATCCCCGCACCGCACGCTTTGAGTTTTTCGCACGCGCGAAACGTTCTGTCGAGGACGAACGCGTCGTCCTTGTCGCCGTACGGTCCCAGCCCGTCGCGCACGAAAACGTAATCGCCGCCGCACACACGCATCATTCGGTCGAGCGTCGTAAGTCCGCCTATCCCGCTATCCATTACACCTACGATCATACAAGCATTATATTCCGACGATATTTGCGCTGTTACTCCCACCTCGCGGCAAAGGTCTTGTTTATGGCAGCCGCGATAACGTCGGCGCATTCCTGCACCAAAAAATCTATGTCTTTGGGAGTTACTATAAGTTCCCGCATTTCGTCGGTGATATCGGCGTCGTCCGCGACCTCGCCTATTATGGTGCTTGCGTATACGACGAGGGGCACGCCGAGCGAGATCACCGTGCAACCGAGCGACGCCTTGTCCAGCCTCATGCGATGATTGCTCACTCCGCTGCCCGGCGTGATACCGCTCGAACACAGCTGAAAGGCGGACGCAATGCGCCCCGTAGTCGCCGACGAAAGGCTGTCTACCGCTATCACGAGGTCGGGCTTTATGCGTTCGCAAACGCCTTTTATCACGTCGAAACTTTCGATGCCCGTAACGCCCATGACGTTGGGACATATCCCGCTTATCTCGGTGACCGCGTCGTCAAGCTGCCGAGTGACCACAAGCCTGTCAAAGACCTTGCTCCCGAGCGAGTCGGCGGTAAGTTTGGGATTGCCCAGACCCACCACGAGCACGTTTTTCGCCTTGCCGCAAAGTTCGTTCATAACGTCGCCTATGGCGGCAGAAAGCCTCTTGTAATAGTCGCGTTCCAGCGTCTTTATGGCGTTACATTCCAAAGTGATGTATTTGCCGGGCGCTTTGTTGTATCTTTTTGCCGTTATCTCGTCGAGTTCTATGTCGGTGCGCACGATCTTTTCCTTTCGCCTCGTCGATCCCGAAGTAAGTTCTATCGCCATATCCGTCCGCTTTTCCATATCCACCTCAAAAAAAACCGTATTTAATCGTATTTTGCGCCGAAAAAACCGTTATTATTACTTGATTTTATATTTTAAATGTGCTAAAATATCTTGGTTAGAAAATTTTAATCAAATCATTTCAGGAGATAACAAATGCCAAATATCAAATCCGCGAAAAAGCGCGTGCTTGTAAATGACAAGAAAAACGAGCGCAACAGAATGCTCACAGCAGAACTTCGCACCGCTATAAAGAAATTCAACGCAGCTTTGGACACCAACAATATCCAGATCGCCGAGGAACTTTTGCCCGAAACCATGTCTATCATCGACAGTGCGGTCACCAAGGGCATCATAACGAGGAACAATGCCGATAACCGCAAGGCAAAATTGAGCAAAAGGCTTTCCGACATCAAGAGCGGCAAGAAAGAGATCGTCATCAAGAAGGACAATAAGACTATCGCCGCCGAAAAACGCGCCGAGAAAGTCGCTCGCGAAGAGGCGGCAAAGGCAGAAGCTAAGCGCATAGCAGACGAGAAGAAAGCCGCAAAGGCAGCCGAAGAAGAGGCAAAAAAGCCCAAGACGACAAAGCGCGCTTCCAAAAAGACGGAAAAGAACGAATCCGAAAAGACAGAAGCCAAGCCAAAGCGAACAAGAGCTAAGAAGAACGAAGACTGACATCGAGAGGGCTTTATTACGCCCTCTTTTTTGACCTTAAATGAGTTTTAAAGATTCGATAAACAACTCGGTTGACTTAGAGGACAGAAGTCCGCAATCCACGCGGCTCTTCACCAAGATAGCGATCCTCTCTTCTACGATCGCTCTCCTTTTGTTTTTCATCTGCGTAGTAACATATCAGGTCAACGAGATCCTCGGGCTCAATGTCTTTGCGTCGGTATTCTTGCCCTCGGTCATTCTGTTTATCATAGCCATATATCTCGCCATATCCGAAAGATTGCGCGAAAAATATCTCGGAGCGATAATCGCGATCATCATTTCGTGCATCGTCGCCATATGTATAGTCGCGTTTCTCATCTACGAACTTATAGTTTACGGCGAAATATTCGTCGCTCCGTTCAATCCGCCGCCGGCGATATCGGGAATATAAAATTTTACGTCTTACTCGAATGTAAGACGTTTTTTTAATTATCGCTATATACGATCGCGGCGTCGCAGCCGTCTTTCCACCCCGCCCAATCGCGCGGGATATCGTCCTCTTTGCGCGACATATATATGGTCTGCCCGCTTTTCCAACCGAAAAAGGCTTCTTTGCCTATGACCGCGACGGATCGCGGAATGACGATCGACGAAAGACCGACGCAATCGCAAAACGCTCGTTTGCCTATCGCCGTCAGCCTAAGCGGCATAACGACCTCTTGCAGCGATCCGCACTCCGAAAACAGTTCGTCCTCTATCGAGGCAAGTGATGACGGCAACCGAACTTCGGCGAGTTTACGACAGCGAGCGAACGCGCCGCTCCCCACGATCTGCACCGAATCGGGCAACTTCAAATTCGTTATCCCGCATTCCGAAAACGCCTCCGAACCGACGACGAGAAGTTCTCCGTGAAATTCCACCCAAACCAGAGCCGTACAGCCCTTGAACGACTTATTGCCTATGTTCGTTACGCTTTGGGGAATGTCTATGCGGGCAAGGCTCGTGCAACCCTCAAAAACGCTTTCGTTTATTTCGGACACATTGGGCAGGACGACAGACGTAAGGCTCGTGCAGCCGAAGAACGCGTGATCGCCTATATCTGTCACGCCGAGCGGGAATTTTATTTCTTTCAAAGTCAAACAGCCGCTCAACGCGTACGGTTCGATCATCGTGACCCCGTTCAAAATATCGAGCGTTTCGCCAACGTTGGCGACCGCATAGCGCAGGGAATAGGCTTTGCCGTTATTCGATCCGTACAAAACGCCGCCGTATATGGTGAGAAATTCGTTTTCCTCCGCGACCTTGACGCTTTTTACGCCGACGAACGCCTCTCTGCCCACGTCTTTGACGGACGCGGGCAATATTATGTCGAGCGACGCGCACCCTTTGAATGCGTGTTCGCGAACAACTTCGAGCCCGTCGGAAAGATCCGTATCGCAAAGCAAAGCGCAGCCTTCGAACGCGCTTTCGCCTATGTATTTCGGCATAAAGGCGCCGCTAACGAGCGAAACGCAACCCTTGAACGTGTCCTTTTCGATGCGCGAAACGAGCGGGATATTTATGCTTTCGAGCGACGAACAACCGCAAAATGCGCCCTCTCCCACCGTGACGACTTCCGATGCGACGTCGCAAAGCGAAGTACAGCCCTCGAACGCAAACGCGCCTATGCCGCTCGTCCCTCCGAGATCCGCCCCGACGAGCGCGTCGCAACCCTTAAAGGCGGACGCACCTATAAATTCCGCGTCTATCCTTATCTCGCGCAAAAGAGAACAACCCTCGAACGCGCTTTCGCCCAATTCGCCCAGAGCGAACTCCGCGCTTTCAAGCGCGCAACCCGCAAAGGCAAGCGGACCTATAACTCGGAGCGACGATCCGAATTCGACCTCGTCAAGCGACGAGCAACCGTAAAAGGCTTTGGTCCCTATGCTTATGACGCCGTCGGGCAAAACTATCGATTCGAGCGAAACGCATTCCGAAAACGTTTCCTCGCCTATTTCCTTTATGTCGCTTCCCGTTTGAAATTCTATGCGGCGGATATACCCGTTGCCGTTGAACACCTTTTTGCCGAGATCGGTGACCGTTCTCGGAACGACGTACTTTTCGTCCTTCTTGCCGCGCGGATATATCAACAACTTATCCATGGCTTTGGTAAAAAGGACTCCGTCGCCGCTGTAAAAGGCATTGCCTTGCGGGACCTTTATTTCTTCGAGCGACGAAAGTTCGCAGAAGAATCCGTCCAGATCTCCGCGATATTCCTCGGACAGCGTGACGGAACTCAGCGAACGGCAACCGTCAAAGATATTTTTGTCCGTTTTGGCGACCTGTGGCGGGAAAACTATGGTTTTTAGCCCCGTATCGGCAAAGGCATAGTCGCCTATAAACGAGATATTTCCGCTCCCGAATATGACCTCGGTCAAAAATTCCGACGCGCGAAAGACCGACTCGGGCAAAGCCGAAAGCAATATCCCGTCGGCAAACGTCGCGCGCCTCAATCCCGAACCGTAAAATGCGAACTTACCCATTTCGATCAGACTTTCGGGGAATATCGCCTCCGTTATGCCGCAACCGTAAAACGCGCGCTCGCCGATCCTGCTAAGCGTTTTGGGCAAAACGACGTCACAAAAACCGACGCAATCCATAAACGCACCGTATCCTATCTCGCTCACGTTGCCGAGATCCACGCTCTTTAACGTCGCGCTTTCAAAAGCGAGCCTGCCTATTTTCCGCGCGAAAGCAGGCACGGAATACCTTTCGTCCCGCCTGCCCTTAGGATAGCAAAAAAGCGTGTTCTCCTCGGAGAAAAGCACTCCCTCATGCGAAAAATAAAAACCGCTTTCCGATCCTATGTACGAAAGATCGCGGCACTTATCGAACGCTCCTTCGCTTATGCGTTCTATCGTATTGGGCAAAGTGATCTTAACGACGGAGCATTCGCCGAAATCGACGATACGCGTTACGGGCATATCGACGTAACTATTCGGGATATCGACTTCACTTAACATATCTATCTCGGGACCCGCGCTCACCGTGCAAAACTCATCTACTGTAAATGCGAACGCCTCGATCCAATATGCGTATATGGTCATATCGGCTTTTGTATCCCATATACCCAGCCCTTTCCCATTCGGATCGGTAAGTCTGACGGCGTCGTTTCCCTGCCCGTCGAACCAGCCGTAAAAGACGAACCGCTCGTCCGCTCTCGGCACATGAAATTCATACGGTTTGCCGAAAGTCACCTTTACGCTTTCGACTTTCTCTTCGCCGTCAAAGCAACCCAGCCCCTCTTCTCCGCAATCATAAGTGACGGTAAACGTTTGCTCTTCCTGTCGCTCCTCGAAACAGGCGTAAAGCGAACAACTTTTCGTCACGCGCCCGCCGAACGGCTCGGTCAACTCCTTATCGAGGTACCAGCCGACAAAGACGCAACCGTCCTTTTGCGGCTCGAACGGCGGAAGTTCCTTTCCATTGAGCACCACGACTTCTTTTATGACCTCTTCTCCGTCCATGAACCGAACGGTAAATTCTATCCTGCGAACGAACACGATACGCGTTTCGCCGTCGGAGAAAACTATCGTTTGATCGATATAGCGCGCCGCCGTACGCTCTTCGCTGCCTTCGTCGGTATAAATCAAAGTCAGATCTTCGCCGACGAGAGAGTATACGCCGTCGAATATCGTTTCTCCGTTCAGCGACAGAACGAACTTGTTCCCGTCAAAAAGATCTATGATAAACTCGTTGCCGTTTTGCTCCCAATAATAAAGCCCGCTCTCCTCTCCTTCGACAGGCGGAACGGGCTGCTGCGGGTCATCGTTATCGTTTACGTCGCCACTATTGCATTTGACAGCGGCAAAAACGACCGCGCCTATTATAAGCGCGACCGTGACGGCAAGAACGATAATCAGTATAAGCGATCTCTTCTTCATATGCGCGCCCGAGAAAAAGCGGTCAATCTTCCGCTTCGGCGGCGTTTTCCTCCGCCGATCTCTCTTCCAATACTTCTATCATGTTTTTATATTTATCGTTGTCTTCCAGATCCCCGCTCAGCAATTTCCCCGTCGTTTCGGACACCCAGGTGGTAACGGGCACGCTGACCTTGGAAATATTGACTTCCTCTTGCATTTTGGGCCACACGCCCGCAATGTAACTTGCGACCATAAGCAGTATGCAGGCATATGCAAAGCCGCGAATCGCGCCCATTCCTATGCCGGCAAGGCGTTCCCACAATTTCTTCTTGCGTAGCAGCCTCGCTCTGAATATGACGGAGAGAACTATGATGATCAATCTGAACACTATAAAAAATATCACTCCCGTCAGAATAACGTAAATATTGTATGTCAATTCGAGAGCAAGCACCTGCCCTACATTTTGGATAGTGCTGTTGATATACATGTCCTTGCAAACAGCGTTCTGAATGAGCGACGACGCGTAATACAGCAGTCCGCTCGACTCCGCCTTTATGGCTTCGATGATCGCGTCTTGGGAGCCGCTTTGCATAGCCTCGCGAATGGAATCCATGGACATATTTTTCAGTCCTTCGGGAACAAGGTTATACACTTTATCGTACAAGGAACCGCTCCCCACGAGGTGCCCCGCCATTTGCGGAGTGAGCAATGCGTTGGCGATCGCCTTTGCCAAAAGATACGCCATAAGCAAACTTATGAACCAACCGAAAAAGGAAAAGAGCGTTCTGAAAAACCCGAAAACGAATCCCAGCACCGCAAAAACAACGATCAGTGCAAAGAATATCAGATCGAGGACCATGATTTTACCTCCCTTTTTGTATAAATCATAAAATAGTGTCCATAATCAGTCTTATGAAAAAGACCGATTTCCCCGTAGTAATGTGTATAGGCACCGACCTCGTAGGCGGCGATTGTCTTGGTCCGCTCGTAGGACAGATGCTCATTGCCCGCAATCTGTCCGCCTATGTGTACGGAACGCTCGACGACCCCATTACCGCGCTGAACCTTAAAGAATATTATTCGTTTATCAAGCGACATCACGGCTCCACAGTCATCGCCGTCGATTCATGCGTGGGCGAAAACGTGGGCAGGATATGCGTTTCGGGCGGCGGACTGTTGCCCGGCGCCGCCTCCGACAAGGATCTTCCCATGGTGGGAGATATAAGCATAACCGCCGTAACGTCGTCCTTTCCGCCGTCCGACAAGCGGTTCGCCTCGGTAAGGCTGGGATTCGTGTATTCGCTGGCTGTCAAAGTCGCCGATACGATCGAACGGCTCATAAGCGGCGAAACGGCGAAAGGCGGAACGGCGCTTTGAACTTTTTTGATTAGACCGACCATATCGGTCTTTTTTTATTGCCTTTTTATGAGCGATTTTCCTTCCATTTCGCTCGGAACGGGCAATCCCATAAGTTCCAACAGCGTGGGCGCAACGTCGCAAAGCGCGCCGCCGACAAGCGATCCTCTTATATTGTCGCCCGCTACGATCAGGGGCACCTGATTTGTGGTATGCGCGGTCATCTTTTTCCCGTCGTCCGCTATCATGCACTCGGCGTTGCCGTGATCCGCCGTAACTATGACGTTTCCGCCCGTTGCGATGACGGCACGCACGACCTTTATAAAACATTCGTCCACGGCTTTTACCGCTTTTATCGCCGCGTCAAGGTCGCCCGTATGCCCGACCATATCGCAATTTGCGTAATTCATTATGAGCATGTCGGTCTTGCCCACCGTTTCGAGCGCTTTTTCGGTCACTTCGTAAGCGCTCATTTCGGGTTTAAGATCATATGTCGCCACTTTCGGGCTGGGCACCAGAATGCGGCTTTCGTTCTTGTTCATCTTTTCGACGCCGCCGTTAAAAAAGAACGTCACATGCGCGTACTTTTCCGTTTCGGCTATCCTCACCTGAGTAAGCCCTTTGGACGCCACATATTCGCCCAAGGTGTTCACTATCTTCTTGGGTCCGAAAGCGATTCGCATATCTATCGACGCGTCATATTCGGTCATTCCCACATAAAATATGTCTTTTTCGTCACGCTCGAACTTGTCGAATTCCTTGTCCGTAATGACGTGCGACATCTCCCTCGCGCGATCGGCGCGGAAGTTATAGAATATAAAACTGTCGCCGCTCGATACGCCCTTATAGTCCCCTATGATCTTGGGCGTTACGAATTCGTCGGTCACCTGAGCGGCATACGACGACATTATGGCGGATCCGGCGTCGGGGAATTTTTCGCCCTCGCCTTTAAATACGCACCTGTATGCTTTTTCCACGCGATCCCAACGGTTATCGCGGTCCATATAAAAATATCTGCCCACAACGGTGGCTATTTTGCCCACTTTGAGCGTAGAAAGTTCGCTTTCGAGTTGCCTTATAAAGCCCGCGCCGCTGTCGGGAGCTGTATCTCTGCCGTCTGTTATGCAATGCACATACACTCTGCTAAGTCCGCGCATGACGCAAAGCCTGAGCAAAGCGAAAAGATGAGATATCGAACTGTGGACGCCGCCGCTCCCCAGCAATCCCGCTATATGCAAATACGAATCGTTCTTTATGGCGTTGTCTATCGCGGCGTTGAACTGTTCGTTTTTGAAAAATTCGCCGTCCTCTATCGCCTTGTCTATGCGGGTTATGTCCTGATAAACGACTCTGCCCGCGCCGAGATTGAGGTGTCCGACTTCGCTGTTGCCCATTTGTCCGTCGGGCAATCCCACGCTCAGTCCCGAAGCGTCGATATAGGTGTGCGGATATTTGTTCCATAACTCCTTGAAATTAGGAATACCCGCACGTTCTATGGCGTTGCCCTCGTAATTTTTTCCGTGTCCGAATCCGTCGAGGATTATAAGCGCGTTCGTTTTCATATCCGCTCCTTAGTCACAATTTATAATTTTATAAAAGTCCTGCGGTTTAAGGCTTGCTCCGCCTATAAGCCCGCCGTCTATCTCGGGCATATCGAGAAGGCTCTGAGCGTTTGCCGCGTTCATGCTGCCGCCGTACAAAACGGATATCTCGCCGATCAACTTCTCCGCCTCTTTGCGGATAAATCCGATCGTTTCGTTTGCCATTTCGGGCGTAGCGGTCTTGCCCGTGCCTATCGCCCATACTGGCTCGTAAGCTATGATGACCTCTTCGGAGATCCCCTTTAATCCCTTTTGGATCTGCTCTAACAGCACTTCTTCCGTTTTGCCCGATTCGCGTTGAGCGAGCGTTTCGCCCACGCAGACAATGGGTTTAAGTCCGTTTTTGAGCGCCTGAACGAGCCTCATGTTTACCGTTTCGTCCGTTTCGCCGAAGTAAGCGCGTCGCTCGCTGTGTCCTATGATAACGTATTCGGCTCCCACTTCTTTCAACATTTCGGCGGATATCTCTCCCGTAAATGCGCCTTTGTCCGCCCATGCCACGTTTTGCGCTCCCACCTTTATATCGGAGCCGATAGCGAGTTTATACACTCTGTGGATATCGGTAAACGGAACGCAAAGCACTATCTCGCATTTTGCGTTTTCGCAAAGGGGCAACAATTCCTGCATAAAGGTCTTTGCCTGCGCCTTGGTCATATTCATCTTCCAATTTCCGGCTATTATACGCTTTCTCATTTCGATCCTCCTATTTTTTCAATGATTGTCTTATCCTCTCGTACACAACGACCGCCGTGGCGACCGAAGCGTTTAGCGAATTTATCTGTCCGAACATGGGCAACGAAACAATTTCGTCGCAATTTGCTCGTGTGCGTTTGCCCACGCCTTTGCCCTCGCCTCCCACAACTATCGCAAGCGGGCCCGTAAGGTCGGCGTCATAGACCGACTTCCCGTCCATATCGGCGCAATACACCCACACGCCGCGCTGTTTCAGTTCGTCGATCGTTTCGTTTATGTTGGTGACCTTTGCCACCTTTATATGCGCCGACGCGCCCGCAGACACCTTTATTACCGTTTCGTTTACCGAAACGCTGCGATGTCGCGGGATTATAACGCCGTGAACGCCCGCGCATTCCGCTACTCTCAAAATACTGCCGAGATTGTGCGGATCCTCCACTCCGTCCAGAATTATTATAAACGGAGGCTCGTTTCTTTGCTGTGCAAGCGCGAGAATATCTTCGAGTTCGCTGTAAACGTAGTCGGTGATCTCCGCAATAAAGCCTTGATGACGCTTGGTGACGCTCTCTCTGTCCAGCGCGGCTTTATCTCTGAAAAATATCTTTATCCCTCTGCTCTTGGCGTCGTCGATGATCTTTTGCGAATTGGCGTCCTTTAAGCCCTTTTCGACGACCAATCTGTCTATTGTGCCGCCCGCTTTGAGCGCTTCGGCAACGGCGTTTCTACCCTCTATCTTCATACTTTATACTCCGAAACATTTTTATTTTTGTAAATGCAGAACGTAATGGGAAGAACGTCCTCGGCGTCCCTTTTCTCCACACATTCCCAATTTTCCGTTTTGTCGAGGTCGGGAAAGAAGGCGTCCGCCTCCGCCGTGGCGTGTACTTTGGTCACATAAGCCGTATCGCAATATGGAAGCATTTGTTTGTACATGCTCGCCCCGCCTATAATAAAGATGTCCTTCGTGTCGAACTGCTTTATTATATCGAAAAGGTCGTCCATATCGCTTGCTATGACGCACTCCTCGGCAAGGATCGAGGACGAAAGCACGATGTTCACCCTGTCCGCGAGCGGTCTTTTGGGAAGCGAAAGAAAGGTGTTTTTGCCCATGACCACTATCTTGCCCGTAGTGGTGCGTTTGAAGAATCTCATGTCCTCTTTGAGAGAAAAGAGCAATTTATTGTCCTTGCCTATGCCCCAATTTTCGCTTACGGCAACTATAAGATTCATATTGCCACCTCTATTTTTTCCCCTAAGGGAGTGTATTTATAATCGTCGAGTTTGAAGTCGTCAAGCGTGAACTTGTAAAAATCGTCTATGCTTTCGTTCATTTCGAACTTCGGAGCGTCGTATTGACGCGCTTCAAACAGCTTTTTTACTATGGGAATGTGCCTGTCGTAAAGATGCGCGTCGGCTATCACATGGACGAGTTCTCCCGCTTCGAGCCCGCTCACATGAGCCATCATATGCACGAGCACCGCATATTGAACGACGTTCCAATTGTTTGCGGTGAGCATATCCTGCGAACGTTGATTTAGTATTGCGTTGAGTTTTTTGCCCGCAACATTGAAAGTGACCGAATAAGCGCAAGGATAAAGGTTCATCTCATGCAGATCGGCATGGCAATATAAGTTTGTCATGATACGGCGCGAAAGCGGATTGTGTTTAAGGTCGTACAGCGCCCTGTCCACCTGGTCGAATTCGCCCTCTTTATAAATGTGTTTTACGCCGAGTTGATATCCGTACGCCTTGCCTATGCTGCCGTTTTCGTCCGCCCAAGCGTCCCAGATATGGCTTTTCAGATCGTGAACGTTGTTGCTCTTTTTCTGCCATATCCACAAGATCTCGTCCACGGCGTTGACGAAGTTGGTCTTGCGAACCGTTATTATGGGAAATTCTTCGCTTAGGTCATAGCGATTGACTATACAAAACTTCTTTATCGTATGAGCGGGAGTGCCGTCCTCCCAATGAGGTCTTACGGGATAGTCCGTATCCCAAAAGCCGTTTTCCAAAATGTCTTTTAAGTTGCTCAAAAATATTTTATCAGCTTTACTCATAGGCTATCTCCATACATTTATCGAGAATTTCATCAAGCCGCTCGTTGTCGCCGCTAAGGTACAGCGCGCCGAGCAATCCTTCGAGCGCGGTCGCCTTTTTGTATTCGCCCATTGTGGCGTTTTTCGCCCTGTTGTTCACATGCGCGTTTTTACATCTGACCATAAGAGCCTGTTCTTCCTCGCTCAAAGCGGGAAAAAGTTTGTCGAAGATACGCGCCTGAACGACCGCGCTCACAAAACGGGCGCTCCTTTTCATCAGTTCGCGCGTGGGGAGCGTAAGATCGCGACTGAGTACGGATCTGACGTACAGCGAAAATACCGAATCCCCCACATATGCGAGCGTCGTGCATTTGAGTAAATTGACTTCATCAAACTTCATCGCGATAATTGTAGCATAATAAACCGTTTTTGTCCACCGCTTTTTCCGCTTTTTGGGAAAAGTCGCACTTATTTTTTGTTTGGCGTTGCGAGCAATGATCAAAAAGCATTCTCGGACGATCGCAAAACAGCTTTGATTTCCGCCAATGCGTATTTCTCTATTTCTTTGTTATTGCATTTTTCCACAAAGAACTTACCGTCCCTTAAATCGGAAAAACGAAAGTACAGGTCCTGCGAATACAAAGTTTCAAACGATCGACTGTTTTCGTATTTCGGCGAATAGATCTTATTGCCGTATGTGTTTAGCAGATACGGGTAAGCGGTAAACATACGCATATCCACCCGCTCGTCCAAACTCATAAGCAGCATAGGAAAAGTGCCCGAGCAGCCCGCCTCAACCACAATGATATGCTTTTCCTTAACGCTCCCAAGCAATGCGATCAAACGCTCCTCCGATCCGCGATGCCTCTTCGTAACGGAACGTATGTCGGGCAATGCCATATCGCAAAGATCTTTGAAATTGCGGCATTTGCCGAATTCCAATGCTTTGATGATCGAAGATCGAATTTCGTCATCTGCATTATCCGCGTCGAAGAGCTTTGACAGCGATCTTCTGCTCAATAACCACGGATAAATATTTTTTCTGCCTTTACTTTTATAATAAATATATGGCAACAAAGTATCGCGCAGCAAAAAAATGTACGCCGTATCTTCTTCATAGCCTATCCATTTGCAAAAATCGACCAACTCCGATAAAAACGCGTCATCACACACGTCCGTACTTTTTTCGGCTTTCTCCGTAAGTTCTTTTATTGCCTCCGAAAGTTCATAGTCGCGTCGATCGTATGTAACCATTGCCGAAAACGGCTTGCGAGAAACAGGGAACGGTTCGATATGATTATCTTTCAAATACGCCCTTAATTCCGATACGCCCGAATATGTTTCTTCCAACTTATCGTTTAGCTTTGTATATCCCTCATCAAGCAAGTCGTCAAGCATTTTCAGCAGTTGTTTCGCACGGTATATCGTTTCTTCGCTTACAGCAGTCGTTTTGAGTTTTTGCAATTCATTTTTATAAAATTCCAAGTTGAACGATATAAAACCCACCTATATCCACCTCAGTTAAATTCCCGTTTATCGAATGCGATCATATCATAAAATGCTTTGTAGATCAGTCGCGTTGACGTCCGACCTAAGAATGTTTCGGACTTGCCGCATAAAAAGCAACGCTTGCATTCTCCGAAAGTTTCTGTTCGGCAATCGTTTTTTCGCCAATGCGGCAATCAAATAAGCGACCCGACCGTCCGCCAAGCCGCTTATCTGTATAATAAACCAAAATCCGTTTTTTCTATTTGCTTACTCTTGCAAGACTTTCGTTAAGCCTGCGCAAACTCTCGTCCTTGCCGAGCAGAACAGCCATTTCCACCGCTCCGCCGGGAGTAGACTGCGCGCCCGTAAGCGCGATACGATATATCCAGAGAACCTGTCCTTTTTTGTAGCCGTGCGCCTCGCCGAAAGAGATGAGGGCGTCGTGCAGCCCGTCGAAATTCTTTTCGGTAAGTTCGATCAGTCCGGGCAACATTTCCTTTGCAAGCGCGGCGTCCGTTTTCCACTTGGCGTTGGCAAAGGTTTGAAGATCGAAGCCGTCGAACTCGGTCAAAAACGCGGTGAGTTTTCCTATATCGGTGAACACCTCCACCCTCGAATGAAGAAGCGTGGACAAAAATTTCAGGTCGAGCCCTTTGAGATAGTCGTAATTGCCGTAAAATTTCATGGCATAGTTGTGGAAATCCTCTTCGCTCATCTCCTTGACGTAAAGCGAATTGATGTATGTCATCTTCTGCTCGTCGAAAATGCTCGGCGAATGGCTTACGCCGCCGAGATCGAACTTGTCAACGAGTTCGGACAGCGTGAACTTCTCGGTATTGTCCTTGCTGCTCCAACCGAGCAAAGCGATATAATTTATTATGGCTTCTTTCAAAAAACCTTTCTTTATAAAGTCCTCGTAACTTGCGTCGCCGTATCGCTTGCTGAGTTTATGCGTCGCGTCGCGCATTATAGGTTGAAGATGGATATAATGCGGGCGTTCCCAGCCCAGCCCGTCGTAAAGAAGATTGTACTTGGGAGTGCTGGACAGATATTCCACCCCTCTTATGACATAGTTTATGCCCATGAGGTGATCGTCCACGACGTTGGCGAAGTTGTATGTGGGCATTCCGTCCGACTTTATGAGGATATTGTCTTCGAGTTCCTTGTTTTCCACCGTTATGTCGCCGAAAACCATGTCGGTATAAGTCGTGCTGCCCTCTTCGGGAATGTTCTGCCTTATCACATAACTGTCCCCGCGTTTGAGGCGCATTTCCACCTCTTCCTTGCTAAGGTGCGCGCAATGCTTGTCATACTTGGTGGCGCCGCTCGCATGAAGTTCTTCCAATCGCTCTTTTGTGCAAAAACAGTAGTAAGCGTTGCCGTTTTCGACGAGCTTTTTGGCATATTCGAGGTATGCGTTTTTGCGTTCGCTCTGGATATACGGACCGTAATCGCCGCCCACGTCTGGTCCCTCGTCGTAAATAAGTCCCGCGTCCTTCAATGTGGAATATATTATTTCCACCGAACCGGGCACATAGCGTTCGCGATCGGTGTCCTCTATTCGCAAAATGAATTTTCCGCCGTTCTTTTTTGCGAACAAATACGCGTAAAGCGCGGTGCGCAAACCGCCGATATGCAAATATCCCGTAGGCGACGGCGCAAATCTCGTTCGAACCTGTTCCATTATCACATGCTCCTTAAAATTACCTTATTTTTCTTTTATCGCTTGTATTATAGCATTAAAAGCTACAAAATCATAGATTTTGTGGGCTATTGCCCTATTTTGCTCCGCAAAATGCTTTTTGCTCATCTACTTCGCAGAAATGCCCTTGCAAGCAAGCATTTCTGCTTGTATTATATCATAGAAAAAGCTACTTTGCAAGCCTTTAATGTTGAACGCTGCAATTATTTCAAACGTATTCTCCCCGCGCTTCCGTATGGAGAAAGCCTCAATACTCCGTCAGCAAGAACCCGAGGTAAAGCGGAATGGTGATGATTTTATCGGTCTTGCCGACATTGTACTGTCCGAGTTTGATGACTCCCGCAACATGGTATTTTTCGGGATGCGCCAAAATAGTTTTCGCGCTCTTTGTGTTGCCTGTCGTCGCCTTGACTTCCACGAGGTAGCAGCCGCCTTTGTAGCGCGTCACAAAGTCGATTTCCAGCCCCGAATCCTTGTGATAATAGTACAGCTTCCTGCCCATCTTCACAAAAATGTCGGCGATCAAGTTCTCAAAAATCGCGCCCTTGTAGCCATAGAGATTGCCCTGCAAAATGTCGTACTGCGTGCCGTCTTCGAGCATACTCACGAACAGCCCCGTGTCGCTCATGTAGACCTTGAAAACGTCCTGCACGGCATTCCCATCGAGCGGAAGCTCCGGAATTTCAAGGTTATAGCAGCGCGAAACGATCCCCGCGTCCTCGATCCATTGCAAACTTCCCGCAAATTTCGCCGCCGTAGCCCCCTTCTTCACCACGGAATATTGGAACTTTTTGTTCTCCTTGCTTAATTGCTTGGGAATAGACTGAAAACATTCCCTTATCAGCGGCTTGTCCTTGTCGTCGGCGTACTTGACCATGTCGTCCTCGTAGGAACGGATAATGTCCCGTTGAAGCGTCAAGACGGCGTTCATCTGCTTGGTGTCAATGAACTTCTGCACCACCTCGGGCATCCCGCCGACGACCGTGTATTGCAGCATCAGCTCCTGCATTTTGTTGTGCAGAGCCTCGGGAACGGGCGTTGCGTTCTCCAAGCATTTTTTCAATGTTTTGATGATCTGCTCCCCGATCCCGTTCGCCCAAAGGAACTCCTCGAAGTCGAGCGGCTTCATTTCGATGAGCGTTTCCGAACCGACGGGGACGGACTTTGGCTGTTTGCCATAGCCCTTCACTCCGAGAAGCGAATCGGTGCCGATAACGTCGTACCTGCCGTCCTCTTTGAAAAATTTCAGAGCCGTCCGCGCCTCGGGGCAGTCCTGTATTTCGTCGAGAATGATGATCGTTTCGTGCGGCACGAAGATCGCCTCGTCGCCGAGAAGCGCCGACATCATGATAAGGAGATCGTCCACTTTCAGCGAGCCGTTGAAGATAGAAATATAATTGGGATTTTTGAGGAAGTTCAGATAGACGACATGTTTGTAATTTGCCTCCGCAAACCTTCTCACCGAAAAGGTCTTGCCGCACTGCCGCTGTCCCTTGATGATGAGCGGGCATTTGTCGGGAGTATCTTTCCACTCTTTCAGCACGTTTTCGATCTTTCTTTTTAACATATTACCGCACCTCTTTGCTTCTTTCAGGCACTATTATATCACAAGACAAAAACTTTTTCAAGGGAGTTTTGGGTAAATATAAAAACTTTTTCAAGCGACTTTTGCCGCAAAGTAAAACTTTTTCAAGCGACTTTTGCCAATTAAGTTAAACTTTTTCAAGGGAGTTCACGGCATAACCTCTTTCGAACCGATCGGAAGGTACGACCGCAAATAAACGCATCGATCAAAAAAGCGACGTATTTCATAAGAAACACAAAGACGTCGGGCAATTCGATCCCCAACGTCTTTGTCATAATAATCATCGTTTTAATCGTCTTTATCGCCCAATAGACGCGAGGTGTCGATTTGTTCCAATACTCGCAGTTGCGAACGCGCCATATTGTTGAGTTGTTTCAACCTTTCGGCTTGCGGAACGCCTTGCTCTATCAAAATGGCGTTGTAACTTTCCATGTTGGCGATTATAAGCAGTTGCTCGATAGAAGCATAGTCACGGATATTTTAGCGCGACATTTAAGAGATCGGCTTCGTCGGCATAAACATATTTGAGCTGTTCTTCCGTAAGCGTTGGAACGATGTTTTCCTTGATTGCGTCGGTATGTATGCGGTAGTTGACCTTTGCAAGTTCGCGCTTTGTCGACCATTCGAGCGCCTGCTGCTCCCGAACTTTGAGGCGTTGGAACTCTTTTATCAGATACAGCTCGAATTCGACCGAGATCCAACTTGCGAACTTAAAGGCTATATCTCTGTGCGCATAGGTGCCCCCATAGCGCCCTGATCTGCTTACTATGCCGATAGCGTTCGTCTTTTCTATCCACTCTTGCGCCGTAAGAACAAAGGAATTCTCGCCCGAATTATTTTTAATGTTACCGAATTCGGTTACATTAAAATTCGGATTGTTAAGCGTTTCCCAAAGTCCGAGGTACTGAATGGTAGAATAATTTCTGAGCCAGTGCGAAAGCACAATGCCCGAATGTTGCGGGTTTTTAGCCTTTGCAATGTCGGTCAGACAAATATAATCTTCTGTATTTAAGTTTTGATATCTTATATTTATTCCTTGAACTATTACTTCTTTACTTACCATACGCTTGTATATTATAAATTAAAAGCCGAAATAAAGCAAGTTATATTATTCGGTTGACGGGAAAAATTTGCTTTGACAAGACGCAAAAAAAATTGCCCGCCGCTTTTGGGCAAGGCAATCAGGCGATCTGCTTTTATTTTTCTTCGGGCGCGGGCGGGTTAAGTTGCTCGTAATAAGAGCCTACGCCGTCCTTATGCTTGCTTGTGAGAGCACCGTCGTTTTCAAGTTCTTTCATCGCGTCCTCATGTTCGGGACCGTATTCTCCGTAATAGGACGTATTGTTGTCCTTTATCTGATTGTTGGGCTTCCATGTCATCGTGTTATCGTCATCGGTGATATTATCGTCAATGGGGTCTTTCTTTTCGTCGCCACCGCGATCGGGGCGCGGATAGGCGTATGGATCGTAAGGCTGCGCGGGATCGTTGGAGTCCACTATCGTCAAAGAGCCGAACACGGCGTATATAATCATATCCTTGTTTACGTTGCGTTCGCGCCTTTCGGGCGAATCGCCTATGATATTGCCCATTTCGTCCACCCAATAAAGGAACTCATAACCGTCGCTCGCCTCGGCGAAAACAGCCGAATCGGCGTCCGCGCCTTTTTCGAGGCGGAAGATCGACTCCCCCGCTATCCTGCCGCACGACTCGTTGTAGACTCTGTATTCCAGAGTTACGATCTGGCGCGGTTCGCTCGGAATGACGGATATGTCGGTATAGGCAGCCAAAACGTTAAGTCCCGTGGTAAACAAACATAGCGCGCCCATTATCGACGCCGCCACAACGAGCGGTCTTGCAACCACATATCTCATGGACTTGTCGCTCGCCTGTCTTAATCTTGCCTTGGCGTCCTCTCTTTGCTTCATTGCAATATACGACGGATCGTTTTGAAGTTCGAGCATGGTTATCATGCGCTCTTCGAGCCCCATTTTGTCCACTCTCCTCGCGATCTTCTTTGTGTCGGGTCTGAAAACCGCAAAATAGAGAACGATCGCAACTATGACGCCAACGGCTACGCCCGCGCACAAAGCCGCCACATACCACAGCTTGAACATGTCGGTGAAATACTTCGCGGAAGTTGCCAACGCGATCGCAGACGCGACCGCCGCTCCCACCGTCAGTCCGATCAAAAACGATTTGATCGCGCCCTCGCGCACCATTTTCGATCGGAACTTCTTAAAAAGGTCTTTTGTTTCCATATTCTGCTCCTTTTTCGCCTTTTGCTCGGCGAATTATTTTTTGCAGCCACGAACATTTTTGCCGCTTCTGCATTCTTTCTACTATATATACCGAAAAAAAGGAGCGAAAGTTTCCCGCCCCATAAAAATTTTTTGCATTATTTCCTAATTTTTTTAACTTTCCGTTACGACCGAAAAGGCTTTCTCCCAAAGGCGCGTTCTTTACTTGCACCGCGGCAAGAAACGCAACGTCAACGAAATTACCTCAAAAGAGCTGCTCGTTATAATCGGAAAACAGCATAGACATAACTACGCCGAGGATATACGGATCGACTCTCCCGCTTTCGTCGCTAAGGATAAGATCGACATAATAATCGTAATTTTTATATCGGAATGCGGCACGGTGTTCGCCGTTCTCGTCGAACCAATTCACGTCAACATTGTTTATCTTGCATATCGCCGTGCATTTCTCGCGAATTTTTGTAAGGAGATCGACTTGATTGTTCTTCGGCGCGATATAAAGGTCCAAAGTTTCCGCGCTATTCGTTATACGTTCGTGCATAAACACGATCTCGGTCGGATCGTTTTTGTTGAGATACATTTGCGTACTCACCGAACTTCTCTCGGAATATTCCACAGAAAGCAATTGTACGTCGTGACGCACGGCATACTCCCGTATGGTGCCCATGTCTTTGGGCACACAGTCCGCGGCGGCGAAATATCGCGTGCCCGAACCCATCTCGGGCGGCAAACCTTGTTCGCCCGAATTGCCTCCCGTATTGCCTTTGTCGTTGTCGACTATCCCGCCGATAGGCGGAACGTCGTCCGAAAGCGGAGCGAGAACGATCGGCAACGCTATGATAAGGCAAATGACTGCGCAAGCCGCGGTCGCCACATACGAAACGACCCGCCCGAAATTCAACTTCTTTTCAGGCTTTTTTTCCGTCAGATCGTGCGTACCGACGAATCTTTCGTAAAATTCGGCTTTCTTTTCGGGGTCGTCGCGCTCTATTAAATTGTGAAGATCCTTATCCCTCATTTTTTCTCCTTTTTACCTTGCTACGATATATATCGGTTTTTTCCGTCAAAAGTTTCCGTCGTTCAAGATTTTTTTCAATTCTTTCAGAATTTTTTTCAGCCGCTTATTAACACCCGACTTTGTCATTCCCATTTCGCGTCCTATCTCCTCGAAAGTTTCGCCGAGATAATAGTATCTCAGCACGATTTTTTTGCTCTGCCCGTCGAGTTTGTCCAACGCGCACGAGAGTTCCACCTTATCATCCGTCAAAGCGCGCTCGTCGTAAGTAAGCGAAAGGTCATCGATGGGAAGCGATCCGAAATAGTTCTTTTCGCTCTTGTTGAACGAATACGCCGACCTTTGCGCTATCCTGCACAACCAATTGTATCCGTCCTGCCCCTCCTTGAAAGAATTTATATATCTCAAAGCGCGGTCATAGGTGTCCATTACGACGTCGTCACAGTGCGACTTGTCCAAGAGGTATGTTTTGGCGACAACGCACAAGTGATTGTAGGTCAAATCGAACAATTCCTTGAATTGCGCCGTATGCCCTTTCTTTATCCCGACAAGGTATCTGTTCACTTCCTTTGAATATCGCGACATTGTGTTCCCTATGCGTTGGTTTATTGCAAATTATTGTATCATATATTTAAAAAATTATCAAGTTTTTTGGGCGAATTTATCAACAAGTTATCGGGCGCATGAAATATACAAAACGCTTTCGCTTTATATCGGCATTTAATGTATTCATGTTGACAAATATTGTAACAAGTGATATAATACCTTGTAATAATATAAAGGTAGGTCTATATGTTAAACGATTTAGCTGAAATTATATCGATAAAAAGCGTTTTGGGCGAGCCGCAAGAGGGCGCTCCGTTCGGGATAGAATGTAAAAAAGCGCTCGATTGGTTTTTGGACAAGGCAAATTCTTTCGGTTTCCGCACCTGCAACATGGACGGATATTGCGGTTACGCCGAGTACGGCGAAGGCGATACATGTATAGGTATACTTTGCCACCTCGACGTCGTGCCCGCAGGCGACGGTTGGACGACCGATCCGTACAAACTCGTGATCGAAAACGGACATCTTTACGGTCGCGGCGTCGTGGACGACAAGGGCAGCGTAGTTATGTGTCTGCACGCGCTTAAAGAGATAAAGGAAAGCGCGATAAAACTCAGTCGCAGGATACGCATAATAGCGGGTTGCAACGAGGAACACGGCAGCGCTTGCATAAAGTATTACGTCAAACACGGCGAAATACCCGAAATGAGTTTTGTGCCCGACGCCGACTTCCCGCTCATAAACAGCGAAAAAGGTATCCTGCACCTCATGTACTCCATGCCCCTCGACAGCTTTTTCAAGGAGAATATAGCGTTCATACACGGCGGCGAGAGTTACAACGTAGTGCCCGACCATGCAGGCATAAGCATATTCAAAGACAGCCCCCTCGGCAAAAAACTTCTCGATCTTTGCGACGGCAAAGTGGACAACGGCATATTTACGAGTTCGCAGGTAGCGGGCGGAATATTGGCTGCCGGCGCACACGTCGAGGACTATTCGGCGACGGACGACGGCGAAGCGATCACGATCGAAGCCAAGGGCGTAGCAGGTCACGCCATGGAACCCGAAAAAGCGGACAACGCCATATGGAAATTGTTCAAATTCCTTTCCTGCTTCGACGAGGGCGAGATAGTTACTTTTATGAACAACTATATATGCACGCCTTTGGGGACCGAAGCGTTGGGAATATACAAAGAGGACGAGGTAAGCGGCAACCTTACCATGAACATGGGCATAATAAAGGTGGACGACGACAGACTGCATTTTAGTCTTGATATGCGTCTGCCGAAATGCGCCTCGCATGAGGAAATAAAAAAGCAACTTTTACTCAAATTGCCCAACAAGTCCAAACTCGAAGCCGAAACGTTCTCTCCCAACCTCTACGTCGACAAGTCGTCCGACCTTATAAAAAATCTCCTCGGCGTGTATGAGAAATGCACGGGCAAAAAGGGCTATTGCATGATATGCGGCGGCGGAACTTACGCGCGCGAACTGCCCAATGCCGTTGCATTCGGACCCGCTTTCGAAGGCGCCGAAACTAATATCCACAATGCCGACGAGAACGTTTCCGTAAAAGAGTTTGATAAGGCAGCCGAAATTTACAAAGAGGCAATGATCGCCCTCGCAAAATAATTCGGTGACAAAACCGACATACTGTAATCAAGGAGGAATTTTTTTATGTTGCATTTGACAAACGAAAATTTTGACGCGGAAATAAAAGACGGAAAGGTGCTCGTCGACTTCTGGGCTTCCTGGTGCGGTCCGTGCCGCATGCTCGCCCCTATCCTCGAACAGCTCGAAAGCGAAGATAAGAGCGTGAAGATCTGCAAGGTGAACGTGGACGAACAACCCGAACTCAGCAAGCGATTCGGAGTAATGAGTATCCCCACTCTTCTGCTCTTTAAGGACGGAAAACTTGCCGACAAGCAAGTCGGGCTCGTGGACCTCGGATCACTCAAAGAATTTGTGATCTGACCGTAAAATTTATCCGCTTATGAGGCGGCAAAAAAAATAAACGATCCGTATGAATGTATCTCCGAAAGCCGACGGGGACGCGTTCAATGGCGGATCGTTTTTTTAATGCGAAAAAATCCGTAAGTTTGCTATTTTATCGCTCTCGTATCCGAAGTAAAGTAAATGCACATCGAGCCGGGGCCGCCGTGACTTATTACAACGGGTCCGAGTTGAAGCATTTCCACGTTTACGTTAAGCGAAGTGCGCAGATCTTCGACGACCTGCTTTGCCTCTTCCTCGTTGTCGGTATAGCCCACATAGATCGTATCGAATTTCGGGACGTACATTCGTTTGGTCGCATTCACTATCTCGCTCACCGACCTTTTGCGACTGAGCAATTTTTTGTACGGGACCAAAAATCCGTCCTCGCTCACTCTGAGCGCAACTTTTAAGTGTATCGCGTCGCCCAACATGGAAGCCGCCTTGGATATCCTGCCCGCGCGCGCAAGATAGCTGAGATTGTCCACTACAAAGAGCGCGCTGTTATTTAGCCTAAGCCCCATAGCATAATCGTAAAGTTCGCTCAGCGATCCCACCTCGCTCGCCTTTCGCGCGCAAGCGACCGCCAATAGCATTATGCCGCAGCTTGCCGTAAGCGAATCCACCACCATGACCTTATTGGGATATTTTTTGTTAAGATCGCGCGCGGCGAACTCGAAGTTGCCGTATGTTCCGCTTATGTTGCTCGACATGGAAAAATGAAGCACGTCCGCTCCCGTCTTTAACAGCTGTTCGAGGTGCCTGTACGCGTTTTCGGTGTTTATCTGCGAAGTTTTCGTCATCGCGCCCGCCCTCATCGCGGCGTAAAAATCGGAAATGGGCATTCCGTCCAAAGTACTGAAAATTTTGTCGTCCACCATATATTCCATGGGCGCCACGGCTATATTATATTTGTCGCGTATCTCATCGCTTATATCCGACATAGCCTCAACGGATATTATTAAATTGTTCATGGTCAATTCTCCTTTCAGCTCCTATGCATAATTGATTATAGTGTCAGCAAGAAAGCTCTGCCCCCTTTCGTTGGGGTGAACGCCGTCTATGCAGTATTTATCGTAACAATCGATATCGTTCAAAAGCGCCGAACGAATATCTATCAACTTGACGTCGTTTTTGTACGCGCATTTTATTACCTCGTAATTGAAAAGTTCCTGATGCCTGTATATGTTGCTTACGTCGCCGCACAAAAAGCGCATTACCGAATCGCCGTTGGCTATTCTGGAAATGACGTTGCTGAAATACAGCTGAGAATTTACGGGCGGGAGCGTGAGCAAAAACACCTTGTGATCGGCGGCAAGAAGTTTCTTTACCGCGCAATCGAGCAGATCGGAATATTCGTTTATGGGCGTAAGCGGCAAATGAGATTCATCGGGCGAAAGAGCGATAGTCCGCCAATCGTAATCGGCGTCGTTGCCGCCTATGCAAATGGCGGCGTAATTCTTTGCCGAACGATCGACGGTTTTCAGATATTCGTCGATAGTGCCCTTTGCCGTAAGACGCGCAAGAGTTTGTCCGTACACCGAATAGTTCTTAACGTTGTCGAATTTGTAATGATCTATAAGAATGTCCACGGCGCAAACCTTTGCTTTCTTTATCCTGCCGTCCTCGTAAATAATGCCTTTCGGAATGGAATCCCCGAATATCACCAGATTTCTCATTTTGCCTCCATGCTCTCGCAAACTTCATTCTTATGATAATACCGTTGCGGGCAAAAAGCAACCTACTCGTTCGATTTTCGGCTCTATCGAAAGTTAAGGGGGTGTAGAATTGAAAGTTATAGCATTCTACTAACGGTAGAGCGCCTCTATTTGCTTGATTTTTGCTTTGATCTGTGCTACAATATAGCAATGGACGATCTGAAACAAATTATTGCCGACAATATAGCTTACTATCGTAAAGAGCTCGGACTTACTCAGTTGGAACTTGCCGAAAAACTGAATTATTCGGACAAGGCGGTTTCCAAGTGGGAAAGAGCGGAATCCTATCCCGATATCGCCACTTTGGTACAACTTTCCAATTTGTTCGGCATATCGGTGGACAGACTTATTTCCAACAAAAAAAAGGTCCGCAGGTCAAAACCGCTTATAGCGCTGCTTTCGGGCGGGCTCGTTTGGCTGATCGCCACGGCGGTCTATGTCATTATGAACATGATCTTCCCGGGCTTTTCCTACTCCTGGCTGGCGTTTGTGTACGCAGTGCCCGTTTGCTCCATTGTGCTATTGGTGTTTTTTGCGGTATGGGGTCAAAAATTGTTCGTTCTTATAGGCGAAACGGTCATCATGTGGTCAACAGCCGCGTGTATCTTTCTGACGATAATATTGCTTACGCCCTCGGCGGCAAGAGGCGCGTTTTATATTTTCTTCCTGCCCATTCCTCTGCAAGTGCTCGCCATACTCTGGTACTTCAAACTACACTTAAAGGGCATAACCACAAAGTTCACTCGTCGCCGCGTCCGTAACGGCAAAGACAACAAAGATGACGGAAGCGACGACAAAAATCCCCGTAAATGACGTGTCGATTTTCCGTTAAACGAGAGCTCGAATAAAAAAAGTTTTATCGTTGAAAAAGATAACGGTGGACGAACTGCGCGTACATAGCAATGGCATAACAAATGCGCCCGTTTTGCGGCGTTTACGCATTTTACCACTATGAAAAAAAAGACAAACCAAAGGGCGACAAAATTTGCCGTCCTTTGTTGATAATATATTCATCAGAGAATACTAAAACAAACGTAAAAATAGCGATAGATCTTCCCGCACAAATCACTCTGTCGGGGCTGTCATTGCGACCGATTCCGTCTGTTTTTGCAACTTGCCGAGTTTTTTCCAAACAAAGATCATTATCGGAATTGTCAGCGCAATGGCAATTGCGTCGGCAATAGGCGCAGCCCAAACCACTCCCATCACGCCGAGCCTTATCGGGACGATAAACGCGCATACGATCAAGAGGATATCACGCAAAAAAGAAAGCGGCGCGGCTATTTTCGCTTCTCCGATAGACTGAGTAAAAATGGCGCAAACTTTTTGCAAACAGGTGAAAACGATAAACATAAGATAGATGCGCAGACATGGGATCGCGAATCGCATATAAAGTTGGGGATCCAAGCCCTCCGCTCCGCCGCCCGCACCGAACATCGCGATCAATACTTTCGGCATAGCCTCAAAAAGCACGGTGCAAAACAGACATATCCCGCCCGTCCAGACAAGAATGAGTTTAAGCAGTTCTTTGACTCTGCCATATTGCTTCGCGCCGTAATTATAGCCGACGATCGGTTGCGCTCCTGCGGCAATTCCGATCGCGATATTGAGAACGATCTGAAACAATTTCATTATAACGACAAATGCCGCGAGAGGAATATCCGCGCCGAACTCGCTTTTCATACCATAACGTACAAACAGAACATTATTTACTATCGTTGTGGCGACGATACAAAGTTGCGTAAGAAAACTCGACAACCCAAGCGCCATGATCTTGGACAAGATCCCGAAATTCGGAACAAAACTTCCGATTTTGATCTTGAAAGTCTTACTTTTGAACAGATAGCAAATGCAGATCACAAAACTTACGAATTTACCGATTATCGTGGCGTACGCGGCGCCTTTTATTCCCATGTCAAGCGCATAGATTGCGATAGGATCGCCTATGATATTGCAAACGGCACCCGTTATCATTGCCAACATAGCATAGCCGGGCGCTCCGTCTGCGCGTATAATGGCTGCAAGGCAATTTTGAACAAGCGCAAGCGGCATCATGGCATAAATTATCGTTCCGTAATCGCGCGCCAAAGCGAGATTCGCTTCCGTTCCGCCGAGCAGCAACAACAGATCGTCCCCAAAAAGATAAGCGATAAGTATGACGATACAGCCCGAAATGAACGATGCGAGCATTGCATTGCCTACGCCGCGATGGATCTTATCGCCCTTTCCCTCGCCCAACGAAACGGATAACCACGCCGCCGCGCCGTCGCCGAAGAACAACGAAAGTCCCCAGCCGACGACCGTTATAGGAAAAATAACGCCTGTCGCCGCATTGCCCAAATATCCGAGCGAACTGTTGCCGACGAAGATCTGATCGACAATATTGTACAGGCACGATATTATAAGCGATAATATACAAGGCACGGCAAACTTTATAAGCAATTTACCTATGCGTTCTTTTTCCAAATAATTGCCGTTTTCCATAAAACCTCCTAAAATAAGCAAAACGGCACGCAATTCGCAGTGCCGCTAAAAAAAACGACGCTTGCAACAGCTTCCGTACCGTAATCAGATTTACGCGCAGGAGCGCCACATGTGTCGTTAAGCTATATAAAAATTACTTAAAGATTCTAACAAATCGTCGCTCAAAAGTCAAATCCATAAAGTGCTTTCCAAAAAATTTTTTATGATAAAAACTGCCGAATATCGGTATAAAATCCATATTGCGACAATTAAAAAACGAGGGGCACCCTCGCTTTTTTCTTCCGTTCGCTTACGGACGGTTATTCGCATTGCGGCGCAATTCTTCGACTTTCTTTTCGAGCGCGGCGATAGCTTCGTCGGCGTCCTCGATCTTTTCCACGGTCTGCTCCATGGGACAAACTCCGTTATGCTGTCTGTTCCTTATGTGATCCGTCAAAACGCCGTAACTGTATTTTATGCCGTTTTTTTCGAGGACGGGGATAGCCGCCTTGCTCAACACTTCGGCGTAAATTTCTTTCGCGCGCAACTTGGAATACACAAAAGCCGCCGCCTTGCCCACTATCTTATCGGCTGCGACGCAACCGTCATAATCTTCGCCTACAAGGCCGAGCAAAGGCGCAATGCCCTTTTTGTCGCTCGTAAACGTCTTGTTTTCGCAAAGCACCGCGCATCTTATTTCTCCGACGAGCAATTTTTTGGCTTCTTCTATCGTCCTCATTTCTACCTCCGTTACGCCGCCCATGCGCATATCGGCATATCTATCCCGAAAAACGCAAATCATATCACAGTTCGGCATATGTTCTTTTCGGAATATATTATAAAACCTGCATTGCCCTTTGTCAAGGTCTTTCGAGTCCGCGCTCAAAAATCGTTCCGACCGCCAAAGGGTTGACAAAACGCGCCCTACGGTGTAAAATATTTACTACACGATTTTTACTTATGAATAAGCGACGTTACGAATAAAATAATCGAGGAGGACAAAATGTATTTTCAGGACTATTTATGGTTTTTGGGCGCGATATTGCTGTGCATGATATTTTCCATTTACGCAAGCGGAAAAGTAAACCGCGCCTATGCGACATACAGTAGCATCAGACCCCGTTCGGGCATGACGGGCTACGACACCGCAATGAAACTGATGAGCGCCAATGGGATACAGGGGATCTCGATAGGTCTTATCAAAGGCAACCTTACCGACCACTATCACCCCACGAAAAAGATCGTCAATTTGTCCGAATCGACTTATTCGAACAGTTCGATTGCCGCAGTCGCCGTCGCGGCGCACGAAATGGGACATGTCATGCAAAAAAAGAACGGATATTTGTTCTATAAAGTGCGTACCGCGCTCGTGCCCGTCGTCAATTTCGGCTCGTACCTTGCCATGCCGCTCGCCATGCCGCTCGTGATCATCGGGCTGCTCATCGATCTTTTTGTCGTTACGGCAGACGCGCAAGTGGGCTTTTATATCGCTCTTGTGGGCGTGGCTCTATACGGCGGTTCGTTCTTGTTCGCGCTGATAACTCTCCCCGTGGAATTTAACGCCAGCAAACGGGCAAAGAAGATGCTTGTTGCCGAGGGCATATTGGCGCAAGACGAAATTCACGGCGCGGAAGAGGTGTTGTCCGCCGCGGCGCTCACCTATCTCGCATCGCTGCTTACGTCTTTGGTCTACTTCTTGCGCTTCTTTGTCTACGTCCTTACGATATTCAACAGACGCAAGTAGCCTTTTTTGCGAAACAGCGGACAAAAATGACTAAATAATATACAGTTATAACGGCAATGGAGGAGCCTCATATGGGGACGTTTGATATTGATAAAGACCTCGAAAGTCTTGTTTTGAGCGCCGAGCAGATAGCCGAAAAGGTCGCGGAAGCCGCCGACTGGCTGGATAAAAAATTCGCATTTACTCACGATACGCCGCTTGCCGTATGCGTTTTGAAAGGCAGCGTGTTTTTCTTCTGCGACGTTGTGCGCGCCATGAAAACTCCCGTCCAAGTGGATTTCATGTCCGTGACTTCTTACGGCAATTCTTCCGAAAGTTCGGGCGAACTCGAAATTATCATGGATCTTACCGCTTCGGTGGCGGGCAGAAGCGTCATACTTATCGAGGACATAGTGGATTCGGGGAATACTCTATCGAAAATAAAAGATATGATATTGAAACGCGGCGCGAGATCTTTTACGGTAGTGACGCTGCTCGATAAGCCCTCTCGCCGAAAATTGCCCATAAAAGCCGATCTTTCATGTTGCGAAGTGGGCGACGAATTTATTGTAGGCTACGGCTTGGACTATGCGCAAAAATATCGCGACCTGCCCTATATCGGAATACTCAAACGCGAAATTTACGAAAAGAACTCCCGATAACGCCCCAAGTCAATTCCGAACGCACTACGTTCAAAAACCCTAATTTTCAAAAAACTTACTGTCTATAATTTTATCTATTACCGTTATCGCCTGTTCGTATGCCACTTCGCTTAATAATAATTTCATTGTATTATCTTCGTAGTCTTTTTTGAAAAACTCACTATCCATCATCGTTTTAAGAAGTTCCTCAACTTTTATATCGTCTTGGGCGGAATAATTTCTTTCGCCTTTTTTCCTGTCCTCTCGCACTTCGGTAATGAGCGTTTTTAGTTCTTCGTTAAATGTTATTTGCGGCAAGATACAATATAGATCGTAAATATGTCTTGACTGCCTCTCGGAACGATTATCAAGCATATAGTCGCAAATTGCAAAAACTTTATCCACAAATGTTTTTTCAAGTGATTGGGCGTTGACATTGAATGGGAACAACTCAAATTGCTCTACGGCTTTGAAATTATTTACTTCTTTCAGCCACTCGCCTATTATTGAATCTGCGCTTTTTACCTCTGTCGGATATGATTTTTGTATAAATACCGTTTCTATGATCAACTGCGGATTGGTAATTCCATTTGAAAATTCTTTCGGATATTCTACGCAATAATTATTATATGCACGCCGACTTTTCGTTTCCGATTCGTTCAACACTTTTAAGCCAAGTCTATTGCAAGTTCCTATTATCACCGACTTCATATGCACACGAGGACCTTGCGTGAAATGCTGCTTATCAAGCGTCAAATCTATATCTTCCGAAAATCTTTGTATTACTTTGTAACACTTAGAAAGCGATGTTCCGCCTTTGAATACCATATACGGCATTTTGTCTACCAACTCTTTCAAAACCAGCGTTACGAAATAATCTTTCTCGACAAGCGACGGATCTATATGATAAAATCGCGCCGCCGCTCTGACCGCTTGCTTAAACGCCTCTTTGTCATTATGCAATCTCATATAATACCCCACTCATTATCATATTTTTCGTCGCCTTTGCCGGAAAACTCTTTGCTATTTCCAATAGCCTTTCTATCTTTACGCCCTTTTGATTTATATATGACGTCACTCTTTGCTTTGCGCGGTCGTTCATTTCTCCTTGTATATCGTTGAATAACTGCATTATCATATATTCCGACGCATTGTCCGCCTTTATTTTGCAACGTGACGCTCGTAGTATGAATTTCATTCCGTCAAGCGTGATCGTTCTTGCCCTCATTGTTTCATTGTTGGACACCACTTCTATTACATTCGGCATTTGAGTGGTAACAGAAAAAATATTTTGCAACTTTAAGCCGCTGTATATGCCATATACATCGCCTCTGTTCCCGATATATTTCTTGACTATTACGTCCTCTGCCGTTATTGTTGATAATCCCAAAACGGTTCTTTGCGGCATATAGTAAACTCCGTCATCAAAACGGGCAAGCTCGCCGCTTTGCATAGCGCGATCTATAAAGCGAAATACATACGCTCTCGAATAGTCGCTCATAACAGACAAAATTTCTTTCGTAAAAATAGGTTCATTATATGCAAATTTTTCTTTAAGTCGCTCCGTCAGCATATCTTCCCTCCTTTATAAGTATTTGCTCTCTACATTAACAGTATACTATTTTCTACAATTATTGTCAAGCATTTTCTTTTTTTTAAAAATATATTCTTTTATTCTTAGTTGCACCAAAAAGCGCCTCCTTATCGGGAAGCGCGGTGTGGGGAATTATACAAGTTGCAATATAAGTCAGGATCTTTTGTTAAAACACTATTTCCTCCAAAAATTCGAAGAAGTGCGAATCGTTTTCAAACCACAGTTGTCGATACTCAATATAAACTTCGTTTTTGCCATGATTATATTGTGCTTTGTATTCAAAAGTATAAAAGTCATCTGCGTCCGACGAAATATTTTCATTGTAGATAATATCAAGCCCATTTATATTAGCATTTTTCGCATTTGTCAACATTTTTTTGTCATGTTTATAGCGAGGGTTTATATATAAGTATATTTTAATTGTTTCCGCAAAATTTGCATCTTTAATTTCAACTACAAAATACAAATTATCTCCCGAAAGCGAATCATAAGTACGAGATATTTGTTGTTCATATTCTTGCTCATTGAATTTAGGGAACCAAGGAACCGCATTTTGAAGTTCTGTCAAATCGCAATCTTCAACGACCTCATTTTCGTATAAATATTCAATTTTATTGTCATTAAGAATAGAATACAGGACTACGGAAAGACAAGCAACAAATAATACGCAAGCCGTCACTATGCTACTTACTTTTATTATAAGTCTGCGGTTAAACTTTGCGGTTTTCTTCTCAGGATAATATTGCCTTATCGTGTCATCATAAAATTCGCTATTTCTCGCTAAAATTTCCTTTTCAGCCTTTTTTGACTGTGACTTTAATTCTCTTTTCATAATGCCTCTCAGTATATATTTATTGAATAATAGTCGTCTACATTAGCTACATTATTTACATTAAAATAGCCTTTTGTAAAACTGAAAAGTCCCGTCGCTACCATTATATAATTATCTTTTCTTGTAGTTCCGTCGATCAAGGTATATGTAATTTCGTCATAACCGAATCCCGCCATAGCGTGCGGAGCATTCGCAGATATAGTAGAAAGTTCTTCACTTTCCGTATCATTATATAATTTGGCAACCGTAAAAGTATTGACAAACATAACCGACGGTTGACCGTTGTCGAAATATTCTTTTGCTTTATCAAAACTGAATTTGCCCCAGGATATACAGGAATTGTAGGAAATACTTCTGCCCTTTTCGTTGCAAAACTTTGTCATTCCCTTTTTGAAACCGGATACGGTCGTCCCCGGATCTCCGACATTTGTTTCCATATAATCCGCAAGAGTCGCAAGTACTGGTATAATTTCATTTGCAACTTCATCATAAATGAAATACGACCCCATGTAATATCCCGGCTCGAAACCGGGCACCAATTCGGGATAAAATCTCGTATAAAAGCCTATAACGTTTGCTCCCGCGGTAGGCACACAACCGTTTCTTAAATTTAACGGAGTATACGCAGGATGATTTTTTGAAAGCGCTTTTTTATTTTCCACTCTATTAGTATAATAAATTTTTTCATAGCCTTGTGTTAAACCATACTCATCGGAAGCATACAAGACATTTTCCGAGAAAATTTCATCTTCGGGATCTATTTTTATGCCCTTGCTCGTTTCGTAAAAGTTCTCGCCGTCAAACACCGCATAAAACATTATATTTATATATATCTTTTGTCCCTCGTATCCCTCATAAGGGTCTTCCGCATCGAGGTATATTTCGTTTATCTGATATATACCGTCGGTATTGACCACTATTGCAAAGCCGTCCGATTCTTCGAGGTATATATAATAGATATATCCCAAAGGATCGAGATGTAAGTCGTATACGACCTCTTTTGTTACCGTATTGTCCGTTGTGACAATACCCTCGTCCGCCACTATTTCGTTGAGCGTCTGAAAGAATATGCGGTCACACTCATCTTCCAATGCGTCGGCATTTGCCGTCGAAAAGCCGAATGTGGACACGGCGCATATCATTACAACAACTGCAACGATCAAACCAAATACTTTTTTCATTTTATTTATTCTCCTTTGTATTTTTGTTCTTCATTATTTATAGACAAAGCAAAACGCTATTTTGTGACAGATTTTTTTGTGAAATTTTTATCACATAAAATCTTCCATGCGATGTTCTTTCCTTAATTTCTTCATGCCTCGGGCAAAACGTTGCCTTGCGGTAGCGTTGCTTATCCCCATTTTCTCCGCAATTTCGTTGAACTCGTAGCCCTCAAATATTTTCATTTTTATGATCTGTCGAGTTATTTCGTCCAAACGTTTTATAGCCTCTATAAAATCTCCCAATAAAGCGACTTCAACAGGATCGTTTTTGGTGGCGGCTATCAAATATTGCGTGCTTACATATTCATGCTCGTTTTCCCTATCAGATATCATTTTTGCTATTTTATTTTTAGCCAAATTTTCGGTTACGGTAAATACCCATTTATTAGGGAAGTTTACATGATCGAATTCTTGCTTTTGCAAAAGCATAATAAAAAACTCTTGCGCTACATCTTCGCCCAAGCCGTAATCTTTGTACATGAAATATATGTTTAGCACTATTTTCGGAAAATAGTAAAAGTAAAGTTGATCGAAAGCCTTTTTGTCGACCTTCAAACCCTTCAAATACTTATTAAATTCCTTTTCATTCATTTGTTTTTCTTCCGTTTGTTTATTTCATCTTATGGAGCCTTATTTGCACCCCATTATTGTTTTTTCTTTAAGTCGATTATCAGGTCTATCAACCTGGCGACCGCTTCCGTTTCGTCCTTATCCAATTTGTATAATTTATTAGCCACTTCGCTTTGCCGCACGGTCAATTGCTCCTCTTCATCGGCAAAAAAGTACGATAAGGTGATCCCGAAAAAATCGCATATTTTCTCTATTGATTTGAGCGACGGTGTCCTTTGAGCCTCTCTGTTTTCGGTCTTTCGCCATTGATAGATCGTTGTGGACAGGTCGGCATTATCCATCAAAGCGCCTAATGTCATATGCCTCTCCTTTGCCAGCTCTTCAATTCTATCCATCGCCTTTTTGATGTTCATCTTCGCTCCTTTATACTATTTTAATGGATATTCTGCACCATATATTAGTGTTTTATACGCATTATTTATTGTATTAAAATACTATCGGCGCGAAAAAAAAACCTTTTTGAGCCTTTTAAGCCGTATTTTCCAAGCAAAAACGCATCTTTTTATTTATGAAAATATTTAACCTCGACCTTTTCTCATTAACTTTTTTCTAAAAAAATAGCCGCACAAATCTCTTGTACGGTTATTTTGATATATTTTTTCCTCAACGCCGATTTTCGTATGAATAATGTCATCCGCCGTTTGAGATCCTTTTACTATAATTGTGGCAGAGGAGCGCGCACTATATCGGCAGAAAAAGAATTGATAAACTACTATAAATCGCTTCAATGTTGATAGATAAATAAGTCGGCAATTGCGGTTGCGAAAAGAGTGATGCAAATTACAATGTTTATAAGACAAAATTATTGATTTATAAGAATATTGATCATAATACAAAAAAGTCCATGTATCCCATGGACTCCACTAAGGATTCAACGTCTTTTATATCATATCCCTTCGTTTTTATTTTCTACTGCTACTCCAATCTTTTTATTTCGTTATATAGTACCGTTTTTTTGTCGGTGAGGTCGCCGTCCATGCGATAATGCCCGAAATACCAATGCTCATATTCTGCCATATCCTCTATATTCGAAAGCAGCTTGTTTTCGGGATAGGTACTCATCATAGTCATTTTCGTTCTTAGCGGCGGATAATAAAGCGCCTTCTCGTCGCAAGAATGTGTTACGATAAAGTCCACCTTGTTGCCATATCTGTTTAAATTTGCAAGCTCTTCGTCAAGTTCTTCGAAGCTTGGCTTTTCCTTGCCCCACCAACTTACACCCTCTTTGCGCAAGAACCTGTCGATACTCGTTGCTCCGCCGAAAGTAAAGAACGTCTTGCCTTCTATTTCGTAGATCTGCCCTCTCATAAGATGAATAATGTCGGGCTTTATAAAATGCACCTTGCCGCCGTGCCACCGCTCTACCGAGTACGAATCGAGCAGATCGAAATTCTCTTGATTGCCGTTTTAAATCATTCTCCTATAAATTATTTTTCCATTTAAATTGCCGTTAAACACCCAATAACAAACCTCATATTTGTTAATTTACGGCAAAATCATACAACTGCCTTGCATTTATGCTTAGTCGTTTTCTTTAACTACTTTAAATTCAACAGCCAAGGCGCCATTGCCCTGTATTTGCTCGGGATAAATTTCTTCCATATATTCGTTAATGAATTCCATATCGTTTTCAACGACTCCCGCATTATACAAAAGCTCATGAGAAAAGTCGGAAAAGCATGAGGCACTTATAAGTCTTGTAATTTTCGCTTTTATGCGTTTTTTATTGCTCGATACGAATTCTATGCAGTCCCCTACACTCAAATCGTCACTGTCAGGTCTGAGATCCACCGTTATTCTACCGTCAACAATATTATGAAACATATCATCATCTATTTTCTTTTCGTTATCCACTTCATGAAATAGTTTTTTGAATAATGCCCTAGTAATATAAACATCATGATCTCTATTTGATTTTTCGGGGCCTATAAAATTTTGCCTCTCGAAGTAATCCATTAGCTTCATGCCCAAATCCAACGATATATCGAACTCCCATAGAATCATGGAATATGTTGCTCTTCCCGCTCTGATAAACAGACGTAAAATCTCTTTAATGAGATCAATATCCCTGCCGAGAAATGATATCGCATTGCTTTTTTGAATATCCTCTTCTTCATCATATGGGTCCTCATAAAAGGCTCCTCTATATTTTTCCGCTGTAAAATAAATGTCTCTCGGTCGCGATCCGTCATATGGACCTATAAAACCTTTTTCTTCCAACAAATCAATGATTTCGGAGGCTTTGCTGTATCCGATATCGAATTTGCTTTGAATCATAGAAGCCGTAGCTTGTTCCGAAATTATAATAGTTTTTAAGACACGCTTGATAAACGGATTGTGCTCGACAAAATCCAAGTCGAATTTTCCGTAAAAAACAGATATATTTTTATTCATGTTACAGTGCCTCTTTTAACAGATCATAGTATTCCAAGAACACTTCTATCGACTTTTTCTCGTCATGCTCGAAACGCAATGCGGGCGGGCTGCAACTGCCGTCCACATAGAAGACCATTGCCTCGTCCTCTTTAACATACTCGATTTTGTCTATGGGTTTTAAAATGCAGTATAGTTTGTCGAGCGGTATAACAGCTATCTGTTCAAATGATATTTTCTCACCTTTACCGTTTGTCAAAACGATGGGATCCGTATTGGTTTCATCGGTTAGTACATCGATTATATCTTCCATTGCTTCACTCTCCCACTATTTGTTTTCGGCAAAACTCGAATTGGGCATCGGTCAGCATGCCGAATTCCTTTATTGCCTTTGCATAAATTATAATTTCATCATAATCTCTACTATCCTTGACCTTTATGTATTTGTCCTGCATTAGTAAAATTGCTTCCGTCCTCTTAATTTGCGGATTGTCTTCTATCAGTTGTTGCATTACATTGAAACGAAAATCTTCCAATTTGCGCATCTCTTCCGCTTCCTCGATTTTACCGATGTCCAGATTATCGATCCTCGCTATCGCGGCACAAAAATTACAATAACATTCAAAAGCATTGTTTATATCAAGTTCTACCATGATTATATCATTTTCGATTTGAATTTTATATTCGGACAAAATACTTTCCACCGTTTTCTTACTGTTACTCAACGCATTTGGAATCTTATTTTTCAAACGTTGCATAGTTTCGCCGTTATCAGTCAAAAGAACAATGCCGTTGTCATTTACAATATCGAATAAAACATCTCCCGAATACGATTTTATCTTTAAATCTTCGGCATTTTGGACGATCTTCATTCCGTTCTTGATCCGACATAAAGCTGCAATCCTTTTTAAATCGATATATTCGACATTTATTGCATTATCATCGAAAATTTGCAGATTAAATGCTTCTCCGTTTATTATTTCATCATCGGCATTTATATTTTCATCATCTTCTTCGTCAGGCATGTTTTCTCTTAGTTCTTTCATCAGCTTATTCAGATGAGCGTGACGATCATCATTATCGTCATTTTCACAACCGTCTTCGTCGTCATTATTATTTAATACATTTAACCTTTCTAATAAATTCCTCCTCATCTTTTCAAGTGCTACGGGCAATGAATCGTTGTTGGAGTTATAGTTGTAGCCATTGTCATATTCATTGTTGATTTCAATTTCGATTTTGTTATCTTTATTATTACCATCATTGCTATCGTCTTTCGATTTATTATACATGTAAAAATTATCGTTGTCATAGACTACAAATTTACTTTTTATAAGACTGTTCAAAACTTCAAGCGCCTCAGAGTATTTTATTGAAAACTCCTTTTGTATCTGTGGCAAGGTAACCTTTTTGTTCTTGATTATAAATTTAAGCACCTTATTATTATCCATAATATCACTCCTTTAAAAGTCAAAAGGCGAACGCTTCTTTTTCATTTCGGGCAGAATGTAATTGTATTTCTTATCAAATAGATTGACTCCTCCTTTGTACTGTTTTTCGTCACTTTGAGTATCCATAAATTCCTTACATTGATAATAACGTTCAAGTTTTGAGAAAAGCACATACCCGGAATTTGCTTCCGTAATGACGCACTCTCCTGTTTCAAAATGCGCCAACTTGCTCTTGGGCATAAGCGCTATTGTTTCGATTTGATAATTTTCGATCTCCGATTCTCTGCCGTTAAGCGCCGATAGCGGCGAAATCCTCGTAATAAGCCCGCATTCTCTTGAAAACTCTTCAAGGGTAGCCGGATTATTGGAACCGAAAAATATGTGCATGTTCATATTATCTCTGATGATCTCGGCAACGGCGCTACCGTAGACAGCATTGAGTTGTGCATATGATTGAAGAATAATAATAAAAAATATATTGCGTCCCGCACATGCCGAAATGGTCGTTTCGAAGTTCTTAATTGCGGGAAAATTTCCGAACTCATCAAGAATGAAATAAAAAGGCACTTTCCTTTTGCCGTCCTCCTGCTTATTGGCATGCTCTATAAGTCGACTGTAAGCGTCTTGTATAAACATGCTTATAATGGTATAATGCACTTTTATTTCGTCTTTGAAATCTATAAACAATGCGACCGGCTTGTCTTGGAAAAGTATGTCCATATCAAAGGAGTTGCAGCTTGTGATAAGTTTCATGGCACTCTCTCTGAATACGGACATCTTCTCCGAAAATACGCTCTTTATATCGTCGCGAGTACTGTGAGCCGAGGGAATCGTTGCTGCCTCTATTTGGAATGCTTTCGAACTTGACGGTCGTGAAGTAAAATATCCGCCGTCAAAATCCTCTAAATCATCTGTACTTTTCAATAAATTCATCAGTGATATAACGGTTGCGAACGAATATGTATCTTCGGTTATTAAAGTCCTACCCGTATCCTTTATAAATTCCGCGCAACTGTCTTCGAGCATCGCCCACAAAAACGCTTTCAATAATTCTCGCGCGCTATTATCCCAGTATGGGTCTTTAACGTCTTTTCTCGGTATTACAATCAGTGAAATAGCATCGATATCGTTTCCAACCTCGGTAAGTAAACTGTTTTTTAGCATTTCGATGTTTTCGTCAAGTTCTTTTTGATTATAATATATTTTCCCTCGGAACTTATTCTTAGGACCATGCTTTGTTTCAACCAATTCGACCTCATCGTAAAGATTGATCGCAACTTGATATTTGCGAAATATAGGCGTTAAAGGATTCCAACATTCACTGTGCAGATAATCTCTGAAATTCAATAGCAACACCTCATATCCTTCTTTACGCAACATTGCAGCAGTTTTACGATATATCTCGCCTTTCGGATCAGATATGATCATGCTCTTTTTATTGTGAGCATTTGCAAACGAAAAAATCTGTGGGATCACATATGACGTCGTTTTTCCAAGCCGCGTCGCCGCTACTACACAAACATGGTTTTCCTTTTCCGAATATGTCTGTAACAGTCTTCCGTCTACATAACGATTGGCTTTAAGTACGCCCACTATATCGTGATTCGGCAAATCGTCATAAAAAAAACTGTTGGGAAAACTTTCATCTATTGTGTCGTATGAGTAATACCGCATATTTTCATAACCATCAAGTAAATTATTGTACATTTTCATTTTTTGAACCTCCTCCAAAACCGTAATTACTACGGCTACTATGTTTTTGCATGTATGATCGTATTTTTTCCTGTGTCAATATCAATTTGCTTTCATGGCTACTGTCGACAGCTTCCGTAATCATCGTTCCGATCTTATCTATACCGTATTCACACAAATGCTCCTTGGCTTCTTTTGAAATCTTAATTTCATCTAACCCATAAACCTTGCACTTAACACTGATTATATGATCTATAAATTTCATCTTCGCCGATTTGGAAAGTTCGGCGATTTCTATAACATTGCAATAAGGTTTTAGCCTCTTTGCGTTTTCCTTATCCGCAAAACATATCGGTAATATACTTGACAAATCGAGAATTGTGCTCGGTCTGTTGAGCCTGTACTTGGCACGTTTTCCACTCTGTAAAAAGATTGTGACTTTATCACATACCTTTTCTTTGATATCACCCTCAAAGAAAATAAAATAAGCATTAAACAGATCTTCATCGCAGTTGCGTACAAAAATATTGTTTTGCGTCGGTTCGAAGTCCATCTCACCGAGATCCGCGACATCGATCCTCTCAACATGTGCATTCGATAAACTTTTTGCAAAGAGTTCACAACAATAATTTAATACAAGTTTACTATCCGAAACTATACAAATAGGTTTGTAATCGTCGGATCGCCTTAAATGCACAAGTCGAAGTTTTTCGTTCAGCATTTGCGCATGATCCGAAATAATACTGCTATCGATCGTGTCGTATAAAATTTTCGGTTGATCGCCGGAGAGCTTTATCGGTAACGAGCATATATCTTCAAACAATTCCTTATTGCCGGTAAAAATGAATGCGCTCTTATCTTTTTTGCTTAAAACTTCGCTGAACAAAAGTCTTGCATATGGTTTAGAATACATTTCGCGCTTTATTTTACCTTGATCGAACGCTTTTTCGAGCAAGTCGATCTCATCGTACTTTCGACCGCTGCAATGGCCATAAACAGCGCTTATTGTTTCGAACAATCTCGCCCTACACGTTCTTGACAAATATTTGTATATACCTGTGAGATATCTGTCTTTATTCGCGTCATCGTGGGCGTAATATAACGCTGCGAACAATCCCTCTATGTTGTTCCATGTCGCTGCTTTATGCAACCTGGATCGTCCCGCCTCCGGATCCTTGTCAAACATGATGCCTTCACACTGCAAAATTCCCAAAGTATAACAAGCGAATATATGCCCTGCATCGGCTGCTTGGATCAAGCAATCGCAAACGACCGATTTTGCCGAATAGCTGTCTTTTACAAGGCTCATTTCATTCAAAGCCATAAAAGCCCTATATTTTAACGAAATAGCTTCGTCGATTTCATTGTTCGAGCCTTTTTCAACCGACTTCATGGCGTTGTATTGATTTATACGACAATACCTGTAATAATCTTTCTCGCTTTCTATCGCGTTAAGTTCTTCGTTTTGCAATAACACTCGGAGCTTTGTAACAGAATCGGGCGACAAAAGAAAAATATTACAGTAAACTTTAAATAGCAGATCGACATTCGTAAATCTTTTAGTGACCGCTTCTGCCGAAAAATATGCACCCAACGCCTTTTCTTCGAAATAAGTTAACATTTATCTACCTCCTTAACTTTTTTTATTTGCCTATGATTATTTCATCAACGAGCCCGTATTCGAGCGCTTCGGCAGCGTCGAAAACGGTATCTCTGTCGGTATCTCGTCTGATCTGTTCAATGCTCTTGCCTGTGTTGGCAGCCAAAATTTTATTGAGTCTTTCGCGAACTTTTTCTATATGACGAGCCGCGATTATTATATCCGACGCTTGTCCTTGCGCTCCGCCGAGTGGCTGATGAATTAGCACCTCACAATTCTCCGAAACTCTTCTGAGCCCCTTTGTGCCCGCCGCAAGCAAAAATGCTCCCATACTGGCACAAATTCCAAGCCCTACTGTGCATATCTTGGCATCTACATATCGCATTGTATCGTATATAGCCAATCCGTCGCTCACACTTCCACCCGGAGAATTTATTTGCAATGTTATTATTCGTTCTTTTTTTGGAACATCATCGCTTTTGAATTTGTAATCCAAATACAAAAGCTGACTGATAACTCGCTCCGCCGTACTTTCGGTAATCGCTTCGAAAATGTTTATAGTATTCCTGTTCAGCGAATACATGTATGAAAATTCTTCTTTCTTGTTATCGTTCATTTTATGTATCTCCTTTTATAGATGATATAATTGTCTATCCGTTTTCTGTTTAACCTTCTCCAATTCCGCAAGTCGTGTTCTATATTTTGTTCTTTCGGTTTTGTCCATAGTGTGCTAATCAGAAATTTGCAAGCCTCTATCGCCTTGTCTACGTAAATCGCAAATTTTCTACCGTCGTCGGAACACATTAAGTCCATAGCCTTGCGATAGTACCTCTCGCAATCGCTTCTATTTAAGTTCATGCGATTACGATACTCTTCAACTATCGCCGCCATCGAAAAGTCCTTTATCCCTTTCTGCCTGTCCCTTCTTATAAGTGCCATAATAAGCCCTCCCGTTAACATGTTAATTATACAATTTTTGCGGAAAATAAAAGTGGCTTGGCATTCTACATTACCAAACCACTTGATTTTTTAAATTATAGTTTTTAATCTATTTCAAACTTTACGCTGTCCCGAGGTTTCTCGCCTAAAATAGGATGTTTGTAATAATATAAACAATAGTTCACTTCATCGATATCATAAAGTGATTCCGAAATAAAAAACCTAATCACCTTATCTACTAAATCTTCGGTCCCTAAATGATAGCCGGCGCAATGATAAAATTTTTGCGCATCTTCCAAGCTAAGTTTGAGTCCTATCGTAAGAGCGGCAACCGTATCCTTAGATGGTTTATGATCTTTACTGAAATTGAGTATTTTACTAAAAGTATACTTAGATATCCCGGCGGTTTTATATACTTCGGAATATTTTTCGTATCCTTTTTCATCGATAAGAGTAATTAAATAATCTTTGAATTTCGTTCCTCTTAATTGCGAATTAAATTCTTCAAATCGCTCTTTAAGCGGATCTCCTCGGTCCCCGAATAAATGATTTACTGTTTGCAATATAGGCTTATGGAGATTAACGGTTAGCTTATCTATAACAGCGTCGGATAAATTGTCTACCAATAGATATATTGTGTCTATATTAAATATTTTGTCCTCTTCTTCATAGCAGTCTGCAATGGAATTAACTACAAACGATATATCGGTTTCCTCCGAATGCCCGCGTAAATTTATGATAGTAGATTCTTTCTCCGAAATTTTACATAATTGTCCGATTATCTGGTCGACTATGTCTGTGTCCGGTATTTTATTATAATCTATCGGACATTCATCAATTTCGTTGACCTTTTTTTCATCATCGGTAATAATAAATTGCATATCATTTACTCTCCTATTTAATACTTTTGTGAAAAATTTTTCGGTGCTTCCATCCTATAATGTATTTCAAATAAAATAACATTTACTTTATCTTGATATAATTGCTTGCGATGAATACGCCATCGTGGTATATCTCCAAAGTCAATATACCATTACGATCCAAAGTCATTTTGGATTCAAGTTCATATTTATCTGCCCTGTCTTGATATTCTGACGGAATAGGAACCTCCACCTCAAGGCCGGTGCTATTGAATCTATCATCATCTAGCACATATTTACCATTAGCCCATTCAAGATTATTTTCATCAACTGTGACTTCTATCTGCTCTTCTTGTGATTCAAATATCTGAAAAAGCACGGCAGATTGGTTCGGTTTCGAAGCATGAGCAGTGAGTGTTTTCGGTCCTATCTTTCCATCGATGAAGCGAGATCCCTTCATAATCATATTCGTTATGTGGGGATTTTTGCCGTTATAGAAAAGAAGATCCCCATAAGTACATGTCGCAATATCCCCTATATAATCATCCCAATCCTCAACCATTACATCGTTCATGGCGGCACAATAGGCGGCACCATTTGCAATAGAATAAGAAGGATTATAAAGTACGATATCATGCTCGCTAAAAGTGGGATACAAATTTTTTATCCCATTGCTAATTTGAGGCATCTTGCAACTACCGCCAACCAAAACTATTTTATCGATTTCTTCTATTCCGCCATTTTTATCTACGCATCGTTTAATTAAAGCCATTGCTCTTTGCAAAAGTCCTCGTGTCGCATTCTCAAATTCTTGCCGTGTTACCGCAACTGTTTTACCATCAACATCTGTGAATGATGCCGATTCTGATAGCTTCTTTTCACTTAAACGTTCTTTTACCTTTGTAGCTCTTAATAAATTTAGACGACGCTTATCTTCATTAAGCGCATAACCAAAATTTTGACTATTTATTTTAGAAATCAATAGTTGCAATAAAGCCTCATCGAAATCGTTCCCCCCTAAATGAAGATCTCCATCTTTCGTACCAATTTGAAACCGATCATTTCCTTTACACTTTACAACCGTAACGTCAAAAGTGCCGCCTCCCAAATCCGCTACAAGAATATTCAACTCGGGCTTATCAACGAGAGCTTCTTTTCCTTTACTGCTATGTAAATAGTCCATTGCGGCAGCAACCGGCTCTTCCATGATTATAACAGGAGGCCTACCAATTTTTGCAAGCTCAACCCCTGACCTAATAATCTTTTGATATGCATCAATTACGCTTTCTTCGATAACCTGCCCATACGATGATCGCGTCAAGCCCCTGCCCGTAAAGCCGCAGGGAACCGTCACCGTTATTCCTTCAATTGCTTCATCTTCAATAATATGGTCATCCGCAGCTTTTGCTCTTCCGAGAACCTCTTCAATAAGCCATGCCAAGTATCCTCGTAACATCTCTTCAAAAGAAGCCTCCCTACCGCCCGTTTTGACTTTTTGTTTAATATCTCCACCATTACGAATTTTAGCTTTGATATCTTTGATTGTATCATCGGGGTAGTGCTCTATATCAGTATCGTTTCCGTAACACCAGCCTTCGATACTATTAAAGCGCATAAGCGTCGGAAATCCACAACTATCCGTTAATGCGGCTAAAAGGCCGGTATGTTTATCGTTATCCACATAGATTGAAAGAGTGGAATAAGTTGTTCCAAAGTCGATTCCAAAATACATTTGTTTTTCTCCTTATAATTTTATCGAATTGTTGTCAAGCATATTTCTTCTAGTTTTTCAAATTTATTCTTTCCATGACACGTTATATTTTCAACCAAGTATAGATACAAGCTGCCGCTTTTTATATCTAAATATACTGCATTTAACCTACTGAGTTTTTTATCTGATATACGAGTATTGTCGCGTATCTTCCTTACATTTTTGAGACTATAATACGCATGTAAATAAATATAATCTTTTCCATTCAGATCGATATTATCATTAAATTTGTCCAGCATAAAAGAACTGATAATCTTAATATATTCACGGCCGTAGTAATCTCGCTCAATATAAAAGTCTTTATCATAAATGAAAGGAAATTGCTCACATGATGATATCTCCCCTTTCAACCGATCGCCATCTTGTTTAAAATTCTTATTCATTGCATACTCAACATACTGTGCCTTTATGATGCCCTCGCCCTCAATTTCAAAGCCCATTTTATCCATTTCCACCATTCCCACTTGGGATCGATCTTGTGCTGTACAAACAACAAGCTCATAGCGGTTCTTATCCTGATACTCACCATGAGAAAGTTCGTAAATCGGATGTATCCCGAAATTTCCGAAAGCAGCGTTTAAGTTTTGCAAACAATTAAGAAGTTCTTTTTTTGCACAAACTTCATCGGGAATTGCTTCCACGGTTTTATACAACCATGCAAAAGCATAGCCCAAACCATCTAATAATTCCCAAGCCGACTTTTTGCATTTTAATTTTTCATTTTCATCTTGTACTACCTTTATCGTGCTTTCGGCTTCTCGACAAGCGCGAGCAGATCCCTGAATTTGTTTTTTACAGTCACAAAAAAATTTTTCCAACTGTTCTTTGAACCCATTATATATAGCTTCCAACTGCTGTTGTTCGTAAGAAGGCTTTTCGGAAAAAGATTCCGCTTGTCCTTCTTTTATGACGTTACTGTTTTCTGATTCCATTTTATCACTCCTTTATTTTTCAAAATTATTGATGAATTTGTCCAAAACTTTATCTGCCTGCTGTTTTGCCGATCTCGATTCAGGACGCAGTATACAAATGATTTTCTGTTGTAAATCTAATAAATTCTTACGACATATTTCTATTCCAATCTTTTTTGCAATCGTCAAAAGCCTGTCGCGACTTTCTTGATTTTTAAACTCACCAAGATTATTAATACATATATCGTCGTATTGATTTCGTAAGACTTCAATATAATCATTCCAGGCTTTTTGAAATTCGGAATCTTCGCAATGAATTTCCCTCACGAATTCATCCAATATCAGTTCCGCTTCTTTTTTTACCGACCTGGAATCAGGATTTAGCACGTTTTTGATATTATTTTCAAGCGTCCGAACGCTATCTTTCGAAATACTCAATCCACAATTAACAGCCGCGCTTAAAAATTGCGCACGATATTTGCTCACTTCTTTACTAAATCCACCGATGTTATTGGTACAAATATCGTCGTATTCGTTTCTTAATGCATTGCAATAAATCTTCCACCTTAATTCAAAAATTTGATTAGCGGAAACGTTGGTATTCAATCCATCTTTGTCAAACTTATCCATCAATTCGGCCGGCTGTTTACAGTAGCCTTGTTGAATCAAAGTTTTTATAGTATTCAGATCTCTATCTACGATATCCAGATATCTATGAGTCACATCATGTTTCTCGTTAAGTTCTTTGTTGGCTTCCTCTAATTTTAGTTGAAGACTCTCCATTTCGCGTCTATAACTTTGTGCTTGTTCGTAAGCTTCTTCGTGAAATTGCTGCCGCTCCTTTGATGCCTCTTCAAATGATTGCATGAGGCGCTCATTCGCAATTTTAAGTTGAATATTCAACTCATCCACTTTATTCTTTAATTCATTCTCATTATGCAAGGATTGTTTGAGACACTCATCAGCATTTTTTATCCTGCTTTCAAGTCCATCCAATTTTTGCGAATTTGCTTTCAGAAAATTTTCCGAAGTAATAGAATATTTTAGTAGTTCATTTGTGTTTTTATAAATTTCAAGATCGCGCTTTTTTATTTCTTCAAAATCTCCGCTGAAAGACATTAGCATCATTGATTTTTTAAATGAATTTCTTGTTTTTGAGGCGCGAACCAATTCACTATATTTAATGGCATGATTTTTATCAAATTGCCGTATCTTATTGCGATTAATAGAAGCGCAAACAATTAGAGTAAGCACAACAGTGGCGACAGAACCAACAGCTCCTATAAATCCAGCCACAGCATCATTTATTATCCATGTGCTAAATGGGCCACACTTAAAAACAAAAAGCCCGTATACACCCAATAAAACAAAGTCTATTATTAATCCTACTATCGTTGATATCCATTGCTTTGATTCTCCGTCCAAAGTAATATCTGCAATACCAGTACAAATCTGTTGGCGCATTTCTTCTACAAAGCAATCCGTTTGTTGCACAGAAAGTTCATTATACTCTGCGGAACGATTTTCCTCAACATGGATATCCTGAGCTACTTGTTTTGCCCATTGTTCCGGACTATCCAATCTGGACCAAGTTTTCAATGACTCCAAGTGTTTTTCGAATGTCGGGCTAATTTGGTATTCACCGGAACTTGGAATAATTGAACGTCCACTTTTCTTTTTCTCTTGTCGCTCATTAGCGGCATCTAGGTCTTTGATAATCCCTTCGACTTTTTTCGTAATGTCATCTAATCGTTTTCTTTGCCCACTGAATACCTGCGATTCCTTTACCCCGTTTAAGATTTTATAAGCCTCTTCTATTGTCATTTTCCCTCTCCCTTCAAATAGTTAATGGCTTTTTCCGTTAAGCTTCTGCCGCGGCCTGTAACGGTGATAAATCCGATTTTAATAAGATATGGTTCATACTCGGAAAGATATTTTTTAGAATCAAGTCCAATGCGAGCGGAAAGCGTTTCTGCTCCGATGGCTCCGCTCGTATCCTCCTCGATTGCACGAAGGATTTCCAAATCCTTTTTTTCGAGTCCAATCTCATCGATCCCTTTCTCGTCAAAATATCTTTCTACAACCGAACGGTCTATTGTTTTAGATACAAGTTTTCCGTTCTCATCATACAGCTCGTTCATGAATCCGCCGATAAATGCGTCAACATAACGAATAGAACCACGACTTCTGGGGATACAGATGTCAATCGCTTCGTCGGTCATACACAATCCTTCGATACGTTTGTCTTTCGGTCCACCCGACGCTATTTTGACCTTATAGATGAGTTTTAGTTCGTCGGGCGTATAGTCAACCATTTGGAATTTCAATCTGAGGCAACGATCCTTTATCGTATTGAGAACCTTGTCGTCGTCGGTGGTTGCGGCAATAAAAGTGAAGTTGTCGATTGGGATGCGTTTTACCACTCCGTTTACGTCGGGCGGCGAAACATAAACACGGCTATTGAGCAAGGTCAAAAGGCTTGATTGAAGCTCATCCGTAAGCATATGTATTTCGTCAAAGGCAATAACGACAGGTTCGTTCTCTCTTGCAACTTTCATTAAGAAATTCTGTAAAGCTTTAAGTGATTGCTGGCTGTTGCGATATTGCGAACAATCCATCCATTCGAACCTAACACCGAGAGATTTTGCGATAAGCTTCATCAAGGTGGATTTACCCAAACCGGGATTGCCGAACAACAAAATATTGTCAAGATACTTCCTGCCTTGCGCCTTCGCTATTGCGATTTCTTTTAAGAGCACTTTCACGATATGTTGCTGCCCGATAAACTCCTCCAATGATTCCGGTTCAAAAGTAGGTGCATCCTTTCCTCCTTCATTATTCGAGGGGGCTATCGGCGACCCGGGAATTATAGGTTGTTGGGGCTCGCTCGGAGTAGTGGGGACCGACGGCTCTTTCCTTACTATAACTTTCGGAGCAGTCGGCTTTATGGGATCACTCGGTTTGCTCTCCATAGGCTTTTGAGGCTCTACGATTCCGACTATATCAACGCCATCCACCGGATCTGTTTCGGATTTCCGCACCGGCAGAACTATTTCACCATTTCCGCTCAATATATCTCCGAATGAAGGAATATCTCTGTCGTCGATAAACCCGAAAAACTTTCGGATTCGCCTATCTTGCAGTCCATATTGGCGAATTATATCTATATAGCTTCCGAAAACATCTTGCCAATAGGAGAGCTTTGCCTTGACAACAATACTATCGCCGTTATTAAGCGAATACTGTTCGGCAAACAGTTTATACAAATCTACAAGCCCTTTCTGCGTAGCCTCTTGATTATTTTCTCTTGCCGCATGAAGAGCCACCCTATACTTTTCTCTGAACTTATCTGCAAATGTCATAATATCTCCTCCTTGTGGTTATTTAATATGTAATAGGCAATTAGTATTTTGTTATTTTGCCGTTGGGTGCGATTTTGCCGTCTGCGCAACATAAAGTAAATCTCGATGATGTAAAATACTTTTCCCAACTTCTTTCTTGCCATTCTTTAATAGTCCCTGTGAAGTTAATGGTAGTTAACCTTTTACAATCATTAAACGCAAAATAGCCTATTGAAATCACGCTTACGGGAATCGTTATGCTTGTTAGACTACTGCAACCACAAAACGCGTAATTGCCGATTTGTGTTACTCTATCCGGAATCGTTATGCTTGTTAGACTACTGCAATCACAAAACGCAAAATTGCCGATTTGTGTTACTCTATCCGGAATCGTTATGTTTGTTAGACTACTGCACCTAGAAAACACAGAATTGCCGATTTGTGTTACTCTATCCGGAATCGTTATGCTTGTTAGACTACTGCACATAAAAAACACAGAATTGCCGATTTGTGTTACTCTATCCGGAATTGTAATGCTTGTTAGACTATTGCAACCACCAAACGCATAATTGCCGATACTTGTCACACTGTCCGGAATCGTTATGCTTGTTAGACTACTGCAACCGCCAAACGCATTATCATCAATAGAATCCCCGCTTGTTACTACTACCGTTTGTAGTTTTGCTTTCGGTATAGCAGATATGGCAAGCGCCGGAATTGTCGCTGTTTTCATATTATCACACCACCTAGCAAACGCAGAATTGCCGATTTTTGTCACACTGTCCGGGATTGTTATGCTTGTTAAACTACTGCAACCATTGAAAGCATTATTGGCAATAGAATCCCCGCTTGTTATTACTATCGTTTGTAGTTTTGATTTCGGTATAGCAGATATAGCAAGCGTTGGAATTTTAATACTTGTTAAATTACTGCAACCACGAAACGCAGATTTTCCGATACTCGTCACACTGTCCGGAATTGTTATGCTTGTTAGACTACTGCAACCATTGAAAGCATTATCGGCAATAGACTCCCCACTTGTTATAATTATCGTTTGTAGTTTTGATTTCGATATAGCAGATATAGCAAGCGTTGGAATTGTTGCTGTTTTCATATTATCGCACCTGTCAAACGCATAATTGCCGATTTTTATTACACTATCGGGAATCATTATACTTGTTAGGCTACTGCAACCACGGAACGCGCCTGTACCAATAGAAACAACTTTTTCGGGAATAGTTATATCTCTCAACCTTGAAGAATTCTCAAACGCTCCATCGCCAATAGAATGCAGCCGACTATTATTACCAAACGTTATTCTTTCAAGATTTGAAAAATTCTTAAAGGCATTTGCCTCAATATCTTCAATTGTATTAGGCAATTCTATACTTGTTACTTTATTGTGATTTCCATCACTATCTGCCTTTATGGTTGTGACTGTATAGACTTTTTCACCTTGTGAATATTCGGCGTCGATTTTTATTTCGCTCGGTGCGTTATCTATAATTTTAACACTGCAAAGGCGCTCGTCTATAAGCTCATATTTTAAGCCTCTTGTTTTATCTTCTGCTACTCTTGCGGCTTCGACCCATTTCGCTTCTTCCGCTTTGCGCTGTTCTTCTGTCACTTCCTCCTGCGTTTTAACAAAAGAAATTCCACCACACACCATGCAATATTTTGCATATTTCGGATTCCCTGCACCACAGGAAAGACAAAACTTAACGAGCGCAGTCCCTAACGCTGTATTTGGGTTCGGGGGCACATCCTTCTTTGATTCCAAAATGATTTGTTTCAGCCTTGCTATTTCATTCTCATTTTTTTCGCGCAAAATGTTTGCATATGTTAACTCATCAACAAGTGGAATATGATTGGGATAAGCCGAACAGTTTTTGCTGTTACAACAGTCCGAGTCAAGTGAATACTTTTTTCCACATTTAGGGCAATATTTCCATCCGCTCTCAACGTCGCCTCTGTCTTTTGCAATCATTTTCTTCACGAGATCTACAATCTTGTCTACATTTGTTTTATTTCTATTCCAGCCCTGGTATCTTTCATCGAGATCGCTTGGCAATTCAACCGGTGCATCCTTGTGGACAACGATAATTCGTTCAAGCGGATTAACTCCCCTCTTTTTGCAAAATTGGCGGAAACGGTTGATTTCATTTGCAACCCACGGCGTTGCAAGATACTGCTTGTCGCTACACACCAGCAACATTACTTTCGCCTTCGAAAGGGCATAATAGATGAGCGACTCGTATTCCAATGAACCTTTCTTGGCGGCAAAATTGGGGCAATCTACCTCCGAGTAAAAAGGCTTTATACCATTACTTCCTTCCGACAATTTATCATATAAGTTTGTAGATTCTATCCATTTGCAGTCATCGGTCTTTGCTCCGTATTTATCAGCCGATACTTTTGTACAAATGAAGCAATCATAGGACAATTCCTTACCGGCCAATTCCTCATCCCGATAGGAACGTAGTTTCTTTTGGATGCTACGAAGTTTAGCTACAAATCTGCTGTATTTGCTTTTTTGTTCTTCAGATCCATAGGCTATTGCCTCTCGATATGAGTCATTGTTTTCCGTCAAATCGATATTATAATTATATAAAATGAAATGTTCGGAATTTTTTTCATCATCCCAAATCAGTTGGATCTGCCACTCCGCCAAAGCCATTCCGAAATGGGCATTTGCCGCCAACTCCATATTCGATACACACTCAACGGATTTGGTAACTGTTTCGAAATATTTTTCTGCTCTGTCAAACTTTGCAAACTGTAACGCATTGTGACCGAGAGCTAATTGTTGTTGAAAAAAGGTTATTTTATCCCGATCTTTTTGGACGTCGCGATTATTGAAGGTATTATAGTAGTATAAATCCGCATTATATGCCGCCTTTTTCTGTAATGCACTTATGGCTTGAAGTAATTGATTTCCCTCTGCCAACCTCTCGTTAAGCGTAGTAAAAAAATTTTCAAAAAGCGCCTTGGCGCCTTTCTGCAATTCTTCGGATTTCTCTTGAACGGCTTCTTTGATTCCTTCTTCCGCACTTGCTTGCTCGTCACGTATAGCGCAAACAAACTCGGCACATTTACTTTGTACGAGATCGCAAAGTATACTCTTCACCTCGTCGGTGACAGCATGTCCCTGCTTTTCCATCTCTTTTGTAAGTTGTTCGGTCTGTTTGTCAATATAAGCCTTTACATCTTTTTCTTCGAGCCCATAGTGAGTGATTATATCGCCCAGAACTTTGCCGCCTGTCACACTAACCGACGCGATTCCGGTATTACTCACGTCGCCTGTCTTTTCAAACATATCGTTTCTCCCGATATTTTATATGGTCTATTGTTCATTATTTGAAGAGTTCATCTATATCTCTGTTTACAATAATATTACCTTTAACTTTGCCACCTGTGATATTTACCGAACCATCTCCTGTAAAACTTATATCACCCGATTCTTTGTGGTATTTCTTTATGGTTTCCGCATTTCCCGCATTTATGTTTGCTTCATTGAGTTTATCGTCACAATATTCATAAATAAAAAAAATCAAACCGAAAGCACAATCAAAAACGCCTATTACATTACACCATACCGCAGGAATAAATTCGAGGGCGCTTAAAATCCCCAAAGCCAGCACGACTCCCGTTACTATACTGAGAAAGACAATCGTTCTAATCGCCCTTTTCTTTTTATTTTCTCGCATTGAGCTGAGCGCCTCATCTTTTATGTGTTTTTGCGCTTCAAGCAGTTGCTTTTTCAACTCGGCATACAGGTTCTCCAAATAGGAATTTGCATTTTCTATTCTTGATCCCCTACATAAATAATTATCTATAAGGCCGATAATTTCTACGCTTTTTTTCAAACTTTTTTCCGGTAAACGATTGATGATTTCGCAACTTTCATCAATCAAAAATTTACCTAATTCATCCACTTTCGGTTTCAGCTCGCCAAGCATTTTGGCAATTTCTATTTTTGTCATACTCAATCTACTCCTTAAAATAACTATTTCTTATACTTTATTTTCTTGCGGCGTTATGTTTCACCGCTTTTACAAAATTTTGTCGATCGGATAATGTTTATCTACTAAAACGCTTTACCCTATAGTTACTTTTTTCTTTTCCCATGTGCGTGAATCATTGTCACTAAATCGCATATCCAAGCGTGTAAATATCTCTTTTTCTACAGCATCGTAAATATTTGCAAAAATTTTTTTACACTCTTTGCAAGTTATGGATCCACCATTCATAAGCTTAATCTCCTCATAATACTATCCCGTTCACTTCGCACCACTTTTTAAGCAACTTCTCGATAGTATCCATGGGTGTGGCGTTGGCATAGCCATCTGCGGAAACATTGTTTACAGCGACGGTTTTTGATTTATTTATGCCAATACATTCGCCACATCTATTCAAGACCGGTCCACCCGAATCTCCCGGATTAGAGGGTGCCGTATAAACCAAATTTCCATCGTCGTTTTTAGTGAAACGAACGACGCCTGTAAACGGCGCAAGTCCCATCCCGAAAGCATTGCCAACTACTAAACAATCTGCCCCTTGTAGCACCTGTGAATAATCGGATATACGCTTTATAACCGAGAACTCTCCGACTTCTTCGGGATTAAAGCTGCAAAGCGCCACATCTGCTTTTTTATCCGAGAAAAGTATATTGATTTTATAGCTTTTCTTTTCGCCCGAAAACGACATTTTTGCCTTGGTGTAGTATCCTTGCGAGGCTTCATTAAATACAACGTGATCGTTTGTAAGAAGATATCCATTGGAAGAAATAATAAAGCCTGTCCCGGACGCTATACTATCCGAACCCGCTAGCGTAATTTCAACCACTGCCTTCTTGGTTTTTTCGAATAATTCGGCACACCAACCCTGCGTTTTGGCAGATTCGGATATAAGTCCCGAGATATCTATTTCGTCACTCGGTAATGAAGGCTTAGCCGGTTCATCGGCAATCGCCGGTTTTGTGGGTTTAGGATCTACGGGCTTTTTTGTAACTTTCGGCAGAGCCTGTTCCTGTTTTGTCGGCAATTCGAAACATTTTAATACATAATCGGTAATGCCTTTCGTGCGCAGTTCCATCGAAACAGCTATCCACTTATCCAAAAACACCTGCGTCTTTACCTTGATGATAATAGTTTTTGCATGTTTATATGTTTCGACAGCATAATTCAAAATGGCGAGAACATAAGCCCTCGCCGCTTTAGGATTGTTTTGTTTGATAAACTCCCTTGCATTCGAGTAATAGGTAGCTATTTTGTCTTGATCGTTCACTCAGTCGCTCCTTTTGAGTTTCAATATTAACTCCTCATAAGATATTCCCATGTCATATGCCTTAAATCGTAACAACATCTCATTCGTTACGCCATTGATGTACGATTTAATTACCTTTCCGCAATCTTCAAGCGTTATTACTTCACCACGCTCGCATCCATTATTCATAATGTTAATGACTTCTCGTCTTAACGGTTCATTTGCTATTTGCTTCATTATCGCCCTTATGTCGGCTCCCGCATATCCGTCCAACTTTTGAGCAAGATATCCCTCTGTAACATCTGCCGCATGGGGTAAGTGATCGAGGTCGAGTGCAATAAGCTTTTTACGAGCCTCCAAGTCCGGAAGCGGGACATATATTTGCGTTTCAAACCGTCCGCCGCGTTTAAGTGCAGGATCGAGTTTCCACGGCAAATTGGTTGCCGCTACAATAATCCGAAGTTGATTCGGTTTTTTGGTTTTCATAAAGCCATCCATACAGGTCAACATGGTAGTAAGTATGGATTTGGTATGTCGTGAATCATCGCTACTCCTATCCGAACATATACTGTCTATCTCATCAAGGAAAATAATGCAGCGATCAAGTTCTGCCGCCTGCGCGAAAATATCTCGCATATTCTTTTCGGCAACACCTACAACGCTTGCCAAAACTTCACTTGTCTGGACAACGGCTATTTTGCAATTCAAAGCTCCTGCGAGACACTTTACGATATGCGTCTTGCCTGTTCCGGGAGGACCGTATAACAAAATCTGCGTTCCAAGTTGGTCTCCCCTGAACTTGTGATATACCGCCTGGAATTCGGGTCTCAAGGGAGCAACAACATCCACCATAAAGGCGTCCTTTACTTCTTGCACTCCGATTATGTTGGTAAAATTAAGCTTGGGGACTTCGTCCGAAAACCACTTCTTTTCGGAATAATACGGGTCAATGCCATCTCCGTCGCCCGAATGAGCAACAGAGATGGACGGTTGTTTGGCGTAACGAACAAGATGACTGATTACGGCAGAACACTGCTTGCGATATGTATCTTTAATGGTAGTACTTACATTAGGATTAGAACACTGTTCTAAAGCAATGCGTAACATTTCTGCGCCAATCTCACAAATAGCATCTATATCACTTGCGTTAACCGCTTCATTAAAGGCGTTAACTTTGCTATTGAATATGCTTATCATGCTTGCTTCTGCCATAATTGTTATATCGCCTTAGTCCTTCTTCTTATTTTCTTCGGCAACTATGCCTGCATAATCTATATCGCCGGTCGCAGACACATCTACTCCATCAGGTTTGGATACTGCTTCAGGAGCAATTTTACCTTTCACACGCTCTATCATAGCCGCATACTCAGCTTTGAATTGATCGGTTTCCTCAACCGCATCTGCCGTAGTTCCATCCAAACGGCTCGAAATGCTCTCAACGGGCTTGGGATCGAGAATTTCATTGAGCTTCGCAAGTTCCTCTTCGGATTTGCTTATGTCCTTGAAAATTGCCGTAATGCTCTTGCCGAGTTTTGTGAAATCGGGAGATTCCGCCAAAAGACCTTTACAGCCTGCAATAGCTGCAGGAAGTTTGCCAAGTTCGGAAATCGCTTGTGATGTATATGCCCCAAGTTCAATGTTACTTTTAAGAGTTTTGAGTTGTTCAACAAGCGCATATACGCGAATCTTTTGTTTGATAAGTTGCTTCGCTCTTGCATCGTCGCCGCGTATTGCCGCTTCGTCGATATAAATATCATACTTAGCTCCAAATTTTTGAAGATTGCGAACAGACTTATCAAGTGCGTCCAATGCCGCAATAATCTTTTGGTCGTTTGTTTGTTTTTTCTTCATTATATTTATCTCCTTTTTTAATTTTTCGCATTTAAATTCGACCTGTCGGGGATTGCCACTTCAGCAGCACGAGCAATTTCTTCGATTGTACCTATTGCATCACCTTCCATCCCATCAGAAAGTTTGCGTAACAGTTCAATCCCCATATTTTTCAATTCGGGTAAATGCTTCATGTTCTTTGCCGCCTTCATTAAAGCACCTTCGTGAACCGCCTTCCAAACCCTCTTATAGTCGCCCGAATTGATAGCCACTCGCGCCGCATCGATTGCCGCATTATAAAGGTTAATTATAGCGGAAAATTTTTCGATATTCTGTTGGGGCGTCAGTTCATTTGCTTGTTCGGTAGGGGCAACATATGCTTTTTCTCTTTCGTTTTTCAGTCGAACTGTATACAACCGAACAATATCCTCTAAAAGAAAGAATTCAACAAATGCCTCCTTGTCCAACGAAGATATCCGCGGGTGGTGCGGCGGAGTTCCAACAAACATTTCTTGCACATATTTGCGCCGAACTCTGTGTGAACGAATGATGTTTTTGTCCATAAAACTTTCCCTCTCGGTTTTATTATGTATTCGGATCCAACCTGCTGGTTTTCTTCCTGTCGGGAATTGCTGCTTCTGCGGCACGAATCACTTCTTCGATTTCATCCATGGTGGGAGGAAGGTCTTTTACCCTACGCACGTTTTCTTCATGCGCATCCAAATCATCAAGATCCTCATCCAATTCATGACTAACATCTACCGCAACAACCATGTCCTCGGACAGCTCACGCAACAACTCTATTGCCAAGCTTTTTAATTCAGGCAAACTTCTGACGCTATTTGCTGCCGCCATTAAAGCGCCTTCATGAATAGCTTTCCAGACTTTTTTATAATCAGCTGAATTGATAGCCGAACGTGCCGCCCCGATCGCCGCATTAAAAACGGCAATTATAGCAGAAAACTTTTCGATATTCTGTCTTTTGCCTTTTTCATCGGCGCGTCCCTGAGGAACATATGCTTGTTCTTCTCTTAGGCGGATATTATACAACTTTACAATATCCTCCAATAAGTAGAACTCAACAAACGCCTCTCTATCGACGATTGAAATACGTTCTCCTCGATATCTGGGATTATTTCTCAGCGTTTCATTCGCTTGCTTCACTCGAGCCCTATGCGATCTTATAAACTTTTGCTGTGCCATTTCTACTCTCCTTGATAATTATAATAAATTTACCGTTATTATGGTTAATTTCAAATCCACATATTTTATTGCTTATCAATGTGTTTTTAACTGTGATTCTATAACATCGACTTGTTTAATCCATGTACATAATACCTATATTATAGCAGATTTCGACATATATTGCAACTTATTTTTATTGCTATGCAGTACATTCTTATTTCAATGTGCTTTTTTCTTTTTATTGGACATGGATTAAACAAATCCATGTACCGACGGCGTCAAATCGTACACTTTTTTTATTGTAATAGCTTTCCGATTTTGTTCATCATATCGCTCTTATATTCGAGCATACTGTGAGCATATCTACTCATAGTAAGAAGCGGATTTTTATGCCCGAGGATCTCCGATAAAGTTTTTGCATTCATACCGCATTCGTGCGCTCGTGTGGCAAAAGTGTGCCTGAGTGCATGAAAGCCTTTGTGAGGAATGTCAAGCTTGACTAATATCCTTTTAAATGTGCGCTGATATGAACGCACCGTTATAGGCTTATCAATTCCGTAAATGACAAACTCATTGGCGGAATTTTTCTTTAATCTTTTAAGAAAAGGAATTAACTGTTTCGGGAGTGGTATCACTCGCCTCGACGACTTGGTCTTAGGTTTTTCAATGACCTTTTTATACCCGTCCTTTCCCCAACTGTCATGGCAAGATTTATTTATATAGATAAGGTTCTTACCAAAATCTATGTCATCCCAAGTCAAGGCAAACAATTCGCCAATTCTTATTCCGGTATAAAGGCAAATCAAAATTCCTATCAGCTTGTTTTCCTTTTTGTTGATAATATACTCCTCGATTTTCTTTTGTTCTTCCCTGTCGAAACTCTCGACGGGTTTTTCTTCTACTTTCGGACCTTCTATTTCATGGGTATATTCTCTTTCTATCAGTCCCATTTTAACAGCGCTGCGAAGCGATCCCTTTAATACCGACATAACACTTTCTACAGTGCTTGGCGCATATTGCCTGTAAGATCGGATATAAAACGCTGCAGTACCGGAAGTTTCAATTCGCCTAATTCATACTCACCCAACACCGGTATAATTTTTGTCTTAATAAGAGTATTGTACTTTATTATGGTTCTTTCTTTCATAAATGGTTTAATGCAAGTGTCTATCCACTCTGTAAGCCAATTTTTATATTTCATTTATTCTTCTCCTTTATAAATAAAAATAACCGCACAAATTTCTTTGCACGGTTATAGTTTAATATATTTTATTTTGCTCCTCAAAGTGCAAGTCGTCGGTTCAAATCCTGCACATTCTTAAAAAGGGCAAAAAGCAGCCCTAAAACTCAAAGATAGTATAGTTTATGAGAAACCACAATATATAGTAATATACCCTCTAAATTCTTCATTTAGAGGGTATATATTGTGCTGCAGCCTTTTCGGCTACTAATGATGGCGCCTCAGGTAGGATTTGAACCTACGACCTAACTACGCAGTCATTCGCTTTTGGGAGTGTTTGCTTACAAGTTCGCAA
>CANQFK010000004.1 GCA_947598585.1 uncultured Clostridia bacterium | reverse complement strand
ACAGGCGGGCGTGCTTGCGGGTGAAGTCAAGGACGTATTGCTTCTCGACGTAACTCCGCTTTCGCTCGGTATCGAAACGCTCGGCGGTATATTCACCAAACTCATCGAGCGTAACACCACCATTCCCACCAAGAAATCGCAGATATTCTCGACCGCCGCAAACAATCAGCCCAGCGTGGATATCCATGTATTGCAGGGCGAGCGCGAGATCGCGTCCGCAAACAAGACGCTTGCGCGTTTCGAACTCACGGGTATTCCGCCCGCACCGAGAGGCGTTCCGCAGATCGAAGTCACATTCGATATCGACGCTAACGGCATAGTGCACGTTTCGGCAAAGGACCTCGGCACCAATAAGGAGCAGCACGTCACTATCACGGCTTCTTCCAACCTCACCGAGGAGCAGATAAACGACGCCATAAAGGACGCGGAAAAGTTCGCCGAACAGGATAAAAAGCGTAAGGATCTTGTGGACGCAAAGAACCATGCCGACGTCATGATCGGTTCGATCGAGAAATTGCTTTCGGAGAACGGCGACAAACTCGACGAGAGCGACAAGGATTCGCTCAACAAAGCCATGGAGGACCTCAAAGAGGTAGTAAAGGGCGATAATATCGATGAAATAAAGGAGAAAACTCAGCAGCTTGAAAAAGTGTCGGGCGAGGTGGCGACCAAACTCTATCAAGCGGCATCGCAAAACGCTCAGAGTCAGGACGAAGTGAAAGTCGAAGATATGGGCGAAAACAAATAACAATATCACATGGACAAAAACTACTATGACATTTTAGGAGTAAGCAAGACCGCTTCTCAGGACGAGATCAAGTCCGCTTACAAAAAGTTGGCGTTCAAGTATCACCCGGACCACAATCCGGGTGATAATGCGGCAGCCGACAAATTCAAGGAGGTCAACGAGGCATATCAGGTGCTCGGCGATCCCGACAAGAGGGCGGCATACGACAATCCCGCATCCAACTTCGGCTTCGGCGGCGGTGCGGGCAGCGGCGGATTCAACGGTGATTTCGGCGGATTCAGCGGCTTTGGCGGCATATTCGACAACATTTTCAACTTTTTCGGCGGCGGTGGCGGCGCGAACGCTCATCCGCAAGGCAGAGATGTCGGTATCCGCGTAACGCTTTCTTTCGAGGAGGCGGCTTTCGGCGCTCAGAAGGAAGTGAATGTCACGAGAACGGAACCTTGTTCCGCTTGCAACGGAACGGGCGCCAAGAACGGGACCGAATTTACAAAGTGTACGACGTGCAACGGCTTGGGCAAGATACGTCAGGTCCAGAATACCCCCATAGGTCAGGTGGCAAGCGAGCGCGTTTGCCCAAAGTGCGGCGGTACGGGCAAGATCGTCAAGGAGATATGCCCCAAGTGTTTCGGCAAGGCGTTCCTGAGAGTGAACAACAAACTCAAACTTACTTTCCCGCCGCTCATGGAAAACGGTCAGACGGTGACCGTTCGAGGCGAGGGCGACAAGGTCAAGGGCGGAACTCCCGGCGATCTCGTCATAGCTGTATCCGTTACGCCGCATAAGCTGTTCACGCGTAAGGGCGCGGATCTGTATATGACGTATCCCATCACCATGATGCAGGCGTTGCTCGGCGACAAGGTCAAGGTCCCCGCGATAAAGGGCGACCCGCTTTCGGTGAACGTTCCCGAAGGAACTCAAAGCGAAACGACCGTCAAAGTACGAGGCGGCGGCGTGGACACGGGCAAGCGAAAGGGGGATATGTATGTCAAACTCGTTGTGGACATACCGCAAAATCTCACGCGCGAACAAAAGGCGAAAGCCAAGGAACTTGCCGGACTGTTCAAGGAAAATCAATACGAGTCGGTAAAGACTTTCAACAGAAAATAGTATGGAATATTTGCAAGTAACCGTTGTCACGACCACGGAAGCGAGCGATCTCGTGAGTTGTTTGCTCATAGACGAGGGCAGCGAGGGCGTGACGATAAAGGATCCGTCCGATATTACCGAACTTCTCAAAAGCGGTATTATATGGGACTACATAGACGACAGCTTGCTGACGACGGACAAACGAGTCTACGTCAGCGGCTTTTTCGATGTAAAGAAAGATCTGAGCGGCATTTATGAGGGGCTGGAAGAACTGAAAAAAAATTGCGAGTTCGGCGTCGGATCTCTCGAAGTGACGACCTCTTTACTCCATTCCGAAGATTGGGAAAACGTATGGAAGCAATATTATAAGCCCATCGAGATAGGCAAGGTGGTGATCGTCCCGAAGTGGATAAAACGAAAAGCGGACGAGCATACGGAGGTGCTTATCGATCCCGGAATGGCGTTCGGAACGGGCAATCACGAAACGACTTCCATGTGCATAAGGCTTCTCGACGCTATCGACTTAAAGGGCAAGTCGGTGTGCGATTTGGGCTGCGGGAGCGGAATATTGGGCATTTCTGCGGTCAAAATGGGAGCGTCATCGTGTGTTATGACAGACATAGACAGGCAAGCGGTCGATGCCGCGCTCGATAATGTCGAACTCAACGGCGTGGGCGACAAAGTAAAAGTTATCCAAGGCGACCTCGTTGCGAGCGAAAATAAGTTCGACGTCGTGATAGCAAATATCACCGCCAATGTGCTCATAAGGCTGAGCTCCATGGCGGGCGAATTGCTCAACGACGGCGGCACGATAATATTGAGCGGTATAATAAACGCTCTTGCCGATGATGTGCTACAAGCGTATAAGGATCTCAAACTAAAACAGCGTCTTAAAGACGGAGAGTGGCAAGCGTTTGCATTTGAAAAATGAGAAAGATTTTTGTAGACAAGATAAGTAAAGACGGTATTTTGACGGGAAACGACCACGTTCATGTGTCGGTGGTTTTGCGCGCCCGAACGGGAGATAAGATCACCCTTTGCGACGGCGACGGATACGATCACTTGTACGAGATAACGAGCATTGACCGAACTTCCACCAAACTGAAATTTTTGGAAAAGGTCAGGTGCGAAACCGAGCCCGAAACGACAGTCGATCTGTTCGTCGCGCTTTTAAAATCGGACAAGTTCGATCTGGTCGCTCAAAAGTGTACCGAACTCGGCGTAAACGCTATCTATCCCTTTTGCTCGCAATTCGTGCAGGTCAAAAAGGAATCGGTGAGGACGGACAGGCTCAACAAGATATGCAAGGAAGCCGCCCAACAGTGCGGCAGAGGCAAGGTCCCCGTCTTTAACGAGCCCATGGATTTCAATGAAATGCTGTCCGCTGTCAAGGAGTATGATAACGTGCTGTTTTTGTACGAAAAGGGCGGCGGAAAACTCGGCGACAATATAAAGGTCAAGGGTGGAAAGACCGCCGTGATCGTAGGCAGCGAAGGGGGATTTAGCGACGACGAGGCGAATATGATATGCGGTTTGGGCGTCGAGCCGACGGGGCTGGGCAAGCGGATCCTGCGCGCCGAAACGGCGTGTATCACGGCGGTGGCTCTCGCTATGTACGAGGCGGGTGAACTCCGATGAAAGCAGTCGTTTTTTCACTTGGTTGCAAGGTCAACGCTTACGAGGGGCAGGCGATGATCAACTTGTTGGAGAGCATGGGCTATGAAACGTCCGATAAGCCCGAGCGCGCGGACGTATACATTCTCAACACCTGTTCGGTGACGGCGGAGGCTGACAAAAAATCGAGGCAGGCGGTCGAACGCCTCACTAAGTATAATCGCAACGCAAAAATTCTTGTTCTCGGTTGCAGCGCCCAGAATATGCCCGATAGATATTTGAACAACCCGAAAGTGACTGCCGTGAGCGGAAACGGGGGCAAAATTGCGGCGGTAAAGCGATTTATGACAGACATAATCAGCGAAAAGGATCGCTTTTTTGGTGCAGAATTGCCCGAGATTTACGAGGACGACCTCTTCCCCGCAAGCACAAAGACGCGCGGCTATATAAAGGTCCAGGACGGCTGCGACAATTTTTGTTCGTATTGCCGCATACCGTATCTTCGCGGCAGGAGCCGTTCGCGCAGCGTGGAGAGCGTGGTCCGCGAGGCGCAAGAAGTGGCTCGTCACAGCAAGGAGATAATATTGACGGGGATAAACCTATCCGATTATCGAGTTCCCGAGGGCGGACTTACCGAGCTTGTATACGCGCTGCGAAACGTCCCCGCGCGCAAGCGCCTCAGTTCGCTCGAATGCGAAGTCATAGACGATAAGTTCTTAAAGGCGCTTAAAGAGAGCGGCTTTTGCGATCACTTTCATTTGTCGCTGCAAAGCGGATCGACGGCGGTGCTCAAAAGTATGAATCGTCATTACACGGCGGAAGAGTACCTCGAAAAAGTCCGAATGATATATGAGTATTTTCCTCATGCCGCCGTGACCACCGATCTTATCGCGGGATTTCCGACCGAAACGGAAGAGGATCACCTCATGAGCATGGAAACAGCAAAGAAGGCGAAATTTGCGGCTATCCACGTCTTTCCGTATTCGGAGCGGGAGGGGACCGTTGCCGCGCAACTTCCGCAGATCCCCAAGCCGATAAGAAACGCGCGCGCAGCCGAACTCATTGCGCTCGGCGCGAAATTAAAAGCAGATTTTCTGAACGATAATATGGGAGTCGTAGCCGACGTTTATGCCGAAACGGAAAAGGACGGCATGAGCGAAGGCTTTACTTCCAATTATATAAAAGTATATTCGCCGCTCGTTCCGGGTGAAATGGGCAAAGTCAGGCTCGTCGAACCGTATCTTGACGGCGTAAAAGGAGTTTTAGTATGAACGATTGTATTTTTTGTAAGATCCGCGACGGAATTATCCCGTCCGAAAAACTTTACGAGGACGAAGAAGTTTTCGTCATTCGCGACATCGAGCCCAAGGCAAAGTACCATTACCTCATGATACCGAAAAGGCACTTTAAATTGCTTTCGGAGATGACAAAAGAGGACGAGGCTATGCTAAGTAGAGCGCTTGCCAAGATACCGACTCTCGCTCCAGGGCTCGGGCTCGAAAACGGATATCGCATCATAATCAACCAGGGCGATGACGCGGGTCAGACCGTTTTTCATCTTCACATACACATTCTCGGCGGCGAAAAACTTCCCGTATAAGCATTATGGGATATACACCCAAAGGTCGCGTCGGCGCGATTTCAGGCGCTTTCGGAATTTCTTTTTTTTGCAAAATTTTGCATAATGAGCGAAAAACGTTTGACAAAACCGCGCCGTTTATTTATAATACCTAAGAATCTAAGCTATTGTAGCAAAGGCGGTGTAGAATAAATGTCTTATATCAAGGTTGGCGAAAACGAATCTCTTGACAGCGCGCTCAAACGTTTTAAGAGAAAGTGCCAAAAGGACAACATTATGGGCGACCTTCGTCGTAAGGAATTTTACGAAAAGCCGTCGGTAAGAAGAAAGAAGAAGTCCGAACAGGCTCGTAAAAGAGGGTCTAAAAACTGAAAAATATTGCCTCGAAGTTAAGTCTTTGAGGCTTTTATTTTGTCTTAAACGTTGCGCCGTATCGGCAAAAGAAAATGTTTCGGATTTTTTATAAAAAAATAATAAATATTGTTGACAAGATAAGCGAACAATAGTATAATGATTGATATCATAGTAAAAGGGTAGGAATTATGAAACTTTCCACGAGAGCGAACTATGGACTGAGATTGTGCTTTTTGATAGCGATAGCAAAGGAAACTATCTCGCTCGCCACGCTTGTAAAACAAACGGGGCTCAGTCAAAAATATCTCGAACAGCTCATAGGCATGCTCAAAAAGGGCGGCATTGTGTCAAGTTCGCGAGGCGCAAACGGCGGATATGTCCTTTCGCGTGGGGCAGATGAGATCTCTATAAAGGACATTTTGGTCGCAGTCAACGACAATCTCGAAGTGGAGTGCGTCAGCGGCGATTGCAAAGACGAATATTGTCCCAATCGCAGGATCTTCACTCGTCTGTACGATGAAATGGACAAATTGCTTTCCTCGCTTTCCCTTAAAGATATGATAGACGATTATAAATGTTATTAGAGGTAACTGTTATGAAAAGAGTTTATTTGGATTATTCGGCAACGACGCCTCTTTCTCCCGACGTTCTCAAAGAGATGACGCCGTACTTTACCGAGCATTTCGGCAATGCCAACAGCATGCACGCGTTCGGACAGGAGGGCGCATACGCAGTGGACGCAGCAAGAAGAAAGATCGCCGATCTTTTGGGCGTGAAACCGACCGAAATATACTTTACTTCGGGCGGGACCGAGTCGGACAATTGGGCGCTCAAAGGCGGCGCTTCGGCATATGGCTCCAAGGGCAAACATATAATCACGTCCAAGATAGAGCACGCGGCGATCATATCCTCGTGCGCGCAACTCGAACAGGAGGGGTATAAGGTCACATATTTGCCGTGCGATGACAAGGGCATAGTTCGCCCCGAATATCTCGAAGAGGTCATCGACGACCAAACGTCCGTTGTGAGCGTAATGCTTGCCAATAACGAGATAGGCACCATTCAGCCCATAAAAGAACTTTGCGAGATAGCGCATAGACACGGCGCGATCTTCCATACCGACGCGGTCCAGGCGATAGGTTCGATCCCCGTGGACGTAAACGATCTCGGCGTGGACATGATGTCCTTTTCGGGTCACAAGTTCTACGGACCCAAGGGGATAGGCGTGCTTTATGTCAAGAGCGGCATAAAACCCGACAAACTCATAGCGGGCGGTCACCAGGAGCGCACCCGCAGAGGCGGAACGACAAACGTGCCCTCCGTCGTGGGAATAAGCAAGGCTCTCGAAGACGCGCTTGCCAATCTCGATAAAAACTACAAACATATAAAGGAATTGCGCGACTACTTTGTCGAAGAAGTGGAAAAGAACATTCCGCACGTCGTGTATAACGGCGACAGAGTAAAAAGACTTCCTCAAAACGCGAACTTTGCGTTTGAATTTATCGAGGGCGAATCGCTTCTCCTTACCCTTGACCTCAACGGCATAGCTTGCTCTTCGGGTTCGGCATGCTCTTCGGGTTCGCTCGAACCGTCGCATGTATTGCTTGCAACGGGATTGCCGGTTGAAAAGGCTCACGGCTCTATAAGATTTTCATTCGGCAAGGACACCACAAAGGAAGACGTGGACTATGTCCTTGACAATTTGATAAAGGCGGTAAACAAATTGCGCAACATGTCGCCGCTGTACGCTGAATTTATTGGAGGTAAAAAATAATGTATAACGAGAGAGTAGTAAAGGAATTTTCCAATCCGCAAAACGTGGGCGAAATGAAGGACGCCAACGCGGTGGGAACGGTGGGCAACGCCGTTTGCGGAGATATAATGAAGATATTTATGAAGATAAACGACAACGACGTAATAGAGGACGTCAGCTTTCAGACGTTCGGTTGCGCCGCAGCCATAGCCACTTCTTCGGTCGCTACAACGATGATAAAGGGCAAGACCGTAGAGGAAGCGCTCAAACTCACCAACAAGCAGGTGGTGGACGAACTCGGCGGATTGCCTCCGCAAAAATTGCACTGTTCGGTCCTCGCCGAGGAAGCCATAAAGGAAGCCATAAACAACTACCTTACCGAGTACAAGAACAAAAAGAAATGATGCTCCTTACATCTATTTACAGCTTATGTCACACATAATAACGCTTTTGTGTGGCATAATAACGTAAAAAGGAGGTCATTATGCTAAAAGGTGCTTTTATGTTAGGCGCAGGTCTTGGACTTGTGAGCGGCATGTTTTTGGTCAAAATGTGCCCTAAGGCCGAAAAAATGGTTGACGACATAAAGTCAAAAGCCGAAACGACTTTTTCGGGCAAATGTAATTGCGGTTGCGAGGATGAACAAGCGCAACAACAGTGATCGAATAACAACTTACTTACATGCAAAAGCCGCTTTTTTAGGCGGCTTTTGTCGTTTTTTAGAGTATATTTTAAAATAAATATACAATTGTGACTTTAAATGCTTGCTTTTTTGTCTTTACAATGATATTATTGTAATAATACCCGGTATGTTTGGGGAGGATTTATGAAGACTTTAAAAAAATCGATTTCATTATTCGTTTGTTTTCTTTGTTTGAGTTGCGGCTTTTTGCTTGCCGGTTGCATGGATAATAAAAAAGATTACATAATACAGGTTTATGATTGCTTAGATAAAGATACTATTTTATGTGAATTATCGGAGGAAAATAATTGGGGTAAGATCTATATCGATCGAAGAAATTGCGGTTATAAATTCGAAGTTAAATTGAAAAGCATTGATGGCAAAGATGTAATACAGTACGGCGATCCTTCTTATGAGGGTGTAGAGGTAAAAGGCTTGTATTATATTAACGAAAATAATCTTATCAACTATTATGAAGGTCCTGATTCATATAGTGTCTTAATTATAGAAAGCGGTACTTATATTGTAAGGATAAAAATCAAAGACATAAATCAGGCTGCCAAGCCTTATGAAGTAATGATACAAATAGAGTGCTATTAGGGGTAATTGATATGAAAAAAATAAATAAGATAAGATTGTTATCAATAATTATATGTATTTGTTTAAGTTGTTCCATGCTATTGGGTTGTAAAAAAAATACAATAAAGCAAGAAGAACATTACGAGTTCGTTGTTTATGAAGTTAACCGTCCCTACGAGTATTTATGTGTATTATCCGATGAACAAAGGAATCAAACGCTGTATTATAATATGCAAGACGTAAGAAAATACGGAAAATTGGATTTTAGAGTATTTGTCAAAAAAATCGACGATAATGAAGTTTACAATACACTTATTTTGAAAGATGAATATCGATTTTCTTTTTCCTTTGATGAATATATAAATTCGCTCGGAGAAATAGAAACAGGCTCATACGCAGCATCATGCATAAACCGTATAGGAACTTATTTTTATAGTATTAAAATATATTATGGGACAACTCGGTATAGATTAACTCTTGAAGTTGTTGTGACAGAATAATTTCTTCATGAAGGATCTTTAATTCGTATTACTACTAATTCAAATTTTTATCAAAAAGAAGCGTTCAAAATGCTTCTTTTTGTTTGGTGGCGAAGAAAAAAATTATAAGTTTTTTGTCGAAATATTTGTTGCGCAAATGAAATATTTGCAAAACCTCCAAATCAATGCTAAATTATTTGAAAAATCGTATATAATATGTTATTATCTACATGAAATAATAGGTATTTATAATGAGCTCAAAAGGAGAGAAAGATGCTGGAACTGGATCAAATAACAAAGCAATATATCGTAGGCGACAACACCGTTCATGCCCTCAAAGGCATAAACCTTAAATTTCGCAACAGCGAATTTGTTTCTATATTAGGTCCGTCCGGTTGCGGCAAAACGACGCTGCTCAATATAATAGGCGGATTGGATAAATACAGTTCGGGCGATCTGATGATCGACGGCGTATCCACAAAGCAGTATGGCGACAGGGATTGGGATACATATCGCAATCATTCCATAGGTTTTGTCTTTCAGAGTTACTATCTTATACCTCACCAGACCGTGTTGCAGAACGTGGAAATGACGCTTACGCTTTCGGGCGTTTCAAAAGCGGAAAGACACGAACGCGCGATAAAAGCGTTGAAAGCGGTGGGGCTGGAAGCGCATATCAATAAGCGCCCCAATCAAATGTCGGGCGGACAAATGCAGAGAGTGGCGATCGCCCGCGCGCTCGTGAACGATCCGGACATAATCCTTGCCGACGAACCGACGGGAGCGCTCGACACGGAAACGAGCATACAGGTCATGGAGATCCTGAAAGAAGTTTCCAAGGACAGGCTTGTCCTCATGGTAACGCATAACCCCGACCTTGCGGAAAAGTATTCGTCGAGGATAATACGAATGCTCGACGGCGAGATCATAGGCGACACCGCGCCTTTGAACGACAGCGAAGTAAAGGCGGAAGCCGAGCATGACGAAGCGCAAAGGGAAGCGAACAAGAACAAAAAGAGCAAAAGATCCACCATGTCGTTCTGGACGGCTTTCAAACTTTCGCTCAAAAACCTTTTTACCAAAAAGGGAAGAACTTTCCTTACGTCCTTTGCGGGCAGTATAGGCATAATAGGCATAGCGCTCATACTTGCCGTGTCGCAAGGCACGACCAATTATATCGACACGGTGCAAGAGCAAACGCTGTCCAATTATCCGCTCACTATCGAATCCACGGCAATGGATCTCGGTTCGCTCGTCAGTTCGATGATGTCGATGGGGCAGAATATCGAGTACGACGACGAAAATACGGTCCATTCGCGTCCGCTTATTTACAACGTGGCTAACGTAATAAAGAGTTCCAACGCCACGTCCAACGACCTCAGATCTTTCAAAAAATATTTGGAAAGCGAGATACAGACCGAAGATTCGGCTTTGCACGACGCGATAATGGGTTTGCAGTACGGTTATGACGTAAAAATGCGCATATTCACTAAGACCGTGGACGGCAGGATTGAAGAGGCCGACGTCGGAAAACTTATGCGCAAAGTGGTCCCCAATTTGCTCGGGAGCGATATGCAATCGGCAATGGGCAGTTATATGCAGTCCATGGCGACCTTTTCGATGAATATCTGGCAAGAAATGTTGCCGGGCAGGAACGGCAGCTATGTAAACGACCTGCTTTTCGATCAATACGAAATATACGGAAATTGGCCCTCGTCCGACGATGAGATAGTGCTTGTTATGAACAAAAACAAGGAACTCAGCGATATGGCGCTTGTTACGCTCGGTATTCTCGGCGACGATTATATCGACAGAGTGTATAAGGACGTGGACAGCGGCAAGGAACTTCCCGACGAGAGAGAAAGTTATTCGTTTGACGAGATAATGAAAACGGATTGCAGGTTGATTCTTAACGGCGACTTGTACGCCGAGAGCAAAGACGGCACCTGGCATGACATTACTTCCAACGATCATAAAGACGACATTCAATTAAAAAACAGATTCGAAAACAACAGCATAAAACTCAAAATAAGCGGGATAATATGGCCGAAAGAGGACGCTACCGCCGCAATGATGACAGGTTCGATAGGTTATACTTCGGCGCTTACGCAACGTATAATCCGCGAATCCGAAAAGACCGACGTGGTCAAGGCTCAAAAGGCGGATCCCGAAATAGATATTTTCACGGGCAAGGCATTTTCGTTCAATTCGGGCGTGGATTTGACCGACGAATCCAAGGCAGAGGCGTTCAAAGCCTACTATGAGGCGTTGAGTTTTGCCAACAGGGCGGACGCATATTGGACTATCCGCGCAATAGACGACGCGGACAAAACGGTTCAAATGTTAAAGATGAGCGCGGGCGACAGGTCCGCGGCGGAAGTTGTCGCCGACATGATGCAAATGGCGGGATTCCCCATGGATAGGGAAATGATATTGTCGTATCTTGCGGGAATGAGCGACGAAGAGGTTTGGGATTGGACGCGTTCGCAGCTCGTGAACCAATCTTTGCAAACTTTGCAGACCGAAAGGGAAGAAACGGAAAAATTGCCCCAAGAGGAGCGCGAGAACCTGTATAACGGCATTTTGAGCGACAAGAGCGACGAACAAATGGCGATGTATTACGACAACGTTCAGTTCTCTTCGTCTACTTACGAAAGCAACATGGCGGAGTTGGCTAACGTCGATCTCGAAGCTCCGATAGCTATAAATATTTACGCCTCATCGTTTGAAGCAAAGGACGTTATCGCGAGCGAGATCGAAAAATACAACGATTCGGTCGAAGAGGAGCAGAAGATAGAGTATACCGACTTTGTGGCTCTCATGATGACCGCCGTGACGACTATAATCGACGCCATAACGTATGTGTTGATCGCGTTCGTTGCAATATCGCTCATCGTTTCGTCTATAATGGTTGGCGTGATAACGCTCATTTCGGTACAGGAACGCACAAAGGAGATAGGTATTCTGCGCGCGATAGGAGCGTCCAAGCGGGACGTATCGCATATGTTCAACGCCGAAACGATAATCATCGGATTTGCGGCGGGACTTATCGGCGTACTGTTCACATATATCTTGTGCCTGCCCATCAATCTGCTGCTACATGTTCTCACGGGCATAGGCACGCTCAACGCGATATTGCCCCCCGTGGCGGCACTGATACTCGTACTCATAAGCATGTTCCTTACCGTGTTCTCGGGCTTTATCCCGTCGAGGAGCGCGGCAAAGAAGGATCCCGCAGTCGCTCTCCGCACCGAATAGCATCAAGGTATAAGCGAGATATAAAAATGCGAAATTGTTTTTTCGCCATTTATTACGGCTCCGAAAAGAGTCGTAATTTTTTTGTCGAAACGGTCGGATACGTTGTTTATCCCGCCTTAAAAAAAATTGTAAAAATTTTTCTAAAACCCCTTGACAAATCGAAAAAACGGTGTATAATAAAATCAAAGGTCAAAGAAAGTCAAACTATTGATCGCAAAGGAGGTAGTATGGCAAACATAAGCGACATTATCGAAAGATTTTTGCTCGACTCACTCGAAAAGAGCGACAGGATAAGTATAAGTCGGAATGAGCTTGCCGACTATTTTGACTGTGCTCCCAGCCAGATAAACTATGTGTTATCGACGCGATTCACTCTCGACAGGGGATATATAATAGAATCCAGACGAGGCGGCGGCGGATATGTTACGCTATTGAGGATAGGCGAACGAAGCGAGATCCTCGACGAACTTGCGAAGATAAACATAAGCGAGGGCGTAAGCTACAACAGGGCTATGCAGATCGCGGACAGGCTCGTAGACGAGAAACTTATGACCGAACGCGAGGGCGCGCTTATAAAGGCTCTGATGAGCGACAAGGCTCTTGTGGCTCCCGGCATCGATAAGGATATCCTGCGCGCGTCGCTCATAAAAAATTTAAGCAAAGAATTGTCAAAACAAGGGGAGGAATAAATATGTTGTGTCAAAGGTGCAAAAAAAGAGAGGCCACCGGTTATATGGAAAAGACGGTCGGCGGCGAAAAAACGCGAATTTACGTCTGTCCCGAATGTTTCAAGCAGGCTCAAATGGAAATGTTCTCTTCGATCGAGGACGATTTCGGACTTTTTTCGGGGCTGTCCGGACAGGGCAGTCGCGCGAAATGTTCCAAATGCGGCACAACGCTCAGAGAAATATCCGAAACCTGCTTTGTCGGCTGTCCTTATTGCTACAAGGAACTCCGCGAACAGATAAAACCTATCGTGCGCAATATCCAATCCGCCGTAATGCACATAGGCTCGACGCCCAACAGCGAGCGAAGTGACGACAAACTCAACGAGATCGCTCAACTCGAAGAACAGCTTCGTCACGCGGCGGCAACCGAAAATTACGAACAAGCTCTCAGTATTCAGGCAAGACTCAGAGAGCTTAAAGGAGAAAGCAAATGAACGACGGCAATATAATTTTGTCATCGCGCGTCAGACTTGCGCGCAACATAGAGGGCATGCCGTTCAGGGGCGCCGCTCTCGGACCGATACAGTCCAAGGTCATGAACGCGCTCCACGACAAAGGTTCGTATATGCTGTATTCCATGCAAGGGCTCAATCCCATAGAGCAGACGTCCTATGTCGAAAGGCACCTTATAAGCAAGGAGCTCATCGATTACGGCGGCGCGGCGATAATACGCAATGACAACAAAATAAGCATAATGCTCGGCGAAGAGGATCATGTGCGCGAACAATGTATTTTGGACGGCTTGCGTTTGGGCGAAGCGTATAACGAATTGAAGCCCATAGACAAAAGTCTGTGCGACGCGTTGCATTTCGCATTCGATCCCGATTACGGCTATCTCACTTCATGTCTTACCAATGTCGGCACGGGCATGCGCGCGTCGGTAATGATGTTTTTGCCCGCGCTCACGCTTACCGATTCGCTCGGCAGATGTATAAGCGGCGTGACGAGGCTCAATATGGCGGTGCGCGGCGTATACGGAGAGGGCAGCAAGTCGGAGGGATATGTTTATCAGATATCCAACCAAAAGACGTTGGGAATAACCGAAAACGACATTGTGGCGTCGGTGGAGAACGTCGCAAATCATGTCGTCGAAGCCGAATTGAGGGCGAGGGAAGCACTCATGCAGTCCGATCCCGCGGGCTTAAAGGACAGAATACTTCGCTCGTACGGGATATTGACAAATTGTTATATGATAACCAAGAGCGAATTTATGGAGTTGATTGCTTTCGTCAAACTTGGGATATATTATAATATATTGAGGTGCGACGATCAGACCGCTCTCGATTCGCTTATAACCAACATTCAGCCCGCCAACCTTTGCATATACAAGGGCAGGAGGCTGGACGGCGGCGAAAGAGATAAAGTTCGCGCGTCCATGTGCGAACAGATAAGGAAAATCGTAAATTTACAGGAGGTATAGTTTATGAGAGTTGCAATAACGCAGAATTTACAGGATTCCATAATATTGGCAAAAAATATAGCCATAAAATATTCCAATCCCGAAGTGGGCACGGAACATATACTTTACGGACTTGCCAAAAACGAAAATACGATGGTGTCCAAACTTTTGAAAGAATTCGGCGTAAAGCCCAAAGAGATCGAAGAGGTCTTTATGGAGGAAGATCACGTCGTCATAATGGGCGAACCCGAACTTTCCAAGAGAGTGAATATCACCATGATCGAGGCGGTCAGAATGTGCGAACAACAGGGCGAACCGCGCGCAAATTGCGCCGCCGTACTGTTCTGTATGCTTTCGGACAGGTCGAGCCTTGCTTACAGCATACTCAAAGACATCTTCAAGGTGGACGTGGACGCGCTCAAAAACGCGTTGGCAAACGCCGTTTTGAATCACGAGCCCGAGGAGAATAACGCGTCGACCTTGCCGTCCGAACTTCAAGATCTCGGCGTGGACATAACGCAAAAGGCGCGTCAGCACAAGATAGACCCCGTAATAGGCAGAAAGGAAGAGATCGAACGTATAATCCAGATATTGTGCCGCAAGACCAAGAACAACCCCGTGCTCATCGGCGAACCGGGCGTAGGCAAGAGCGCGGTGGTCGAGGGGCTTGCAAAGGAGATCGTCGAAGGCAGAGTACCCGAACTGTTAAAGGATAAGATAATATTCAGTCTTGACATAGGTAGCATAATAGCGGGCACCAAATATCGCGGCGCCATGGAAGAAAAGTTAAAGGACGCCATAAACGCCATAAAGAAGAACAACAACATAATCGTGTTTATCGACGAGTTGCATACGCTCGCTCAGGCGGGTGGCAAGGAGGGTGAGGTGTCTCCGGCGGACATCCTCAAACCTTATCTTGCGCGTGGAGAACTTCAAACGATAGGGGCGACCACTACCGACGAATATCGCAAATACATCGAAACGGATAAGGCGCTCGAACGTAGATTTCAGCCCATAATCGTCGCTCCGCCCTCCGTCGAGGACACGATCGAGATCTTAAAGGGACTTAGGGAAAATTACGAGGCGTTCCACAAGGTGACGCTTTCGGACGAGGCGATCGAGGCGGCGGCAAAACTTTCGGACAGGTATATAATGGACAGATATTTGCCCGATAAGGCGATCGACCTTATAGACGAAGCGATGAGCAAAGCCAAAGTGAGCGGCAACACCGTTCCCGACGAACTCAAACAAATGGAAGAGAAACTTGCCGAACTCAACAAACAAAAAGACGAGGCGGCAAAAAACGAGAATTACAACGAAGCCATGAAACTTCGCAATGATCGCAACGCGCTCGCCAAGGAGATAGAAAAGGCAAAACTCAATTGGAGCAAGAGCAACGAACGCAAAAGCGGCGTAATAACAGCCGAAAATATCGCCGAAATAGTTGCGAAATGGACCAAAATACCCGTCAGCAGGTTGAGCGAGACCGAAACGCAGAGGCTCATTCATCTGGAAGAGATCCTGCATAACCGCGTGATAGGTCAGGATAAGGCGGTAAACAGCGTGGCGAAAGCTATCCGCAGAGCGCGCGCGGGACTTAAAGATCCCAACCGTCCGATAGGCACCTTCCTGTTTATGGGACCGACGGGCGTAGGCAAGACCGAACTTACAAAGGCGTTGAGCGAAGCCATGTTCGACGACGAGAACGCCGTAATAAGGCTCGATATGTCGGAGTATATGGAAGCGCACAGCGTGAGCAAACTCATAGGTTCCCCTCCGGGATATGTGGGCTTTGACGAGGGCGGACAGCTTACCGAGCAGGTACGCAGAAAGCCGTACAGCGTGGTGCTCTTTGACGAGATCGAAAAGGCGCACCCCGACGTTTACAACATTTTGCTCCAACTTATGGACGACGGCAGACTTACCGATTCGCAGGGCAGGCTGGTAAGTTTTAAAAACACCATAATTATCATGACGTCCAACGTCGGCGTCGCGGAATTGAAGAACGCGCGTACTCTCGGATTCGGCAGCAGTCAGGCGGAAAGCGAACGCAAGACCGAGGATATAATCGGCGCGGCGTTAAGAAGACATTTTAAACCCGAATTTCTCAATCGTATCGACGTGATATGTACGTTCAATCACCTTACGCGCGACGACATAGCAAAGATCGCCGACCTTATGCTCAAAAAGGTGCAGCGTAAGTTGGATGAGCGCAATATCCGATTGCATATCACCGAGCCCATGCTGGCGTTTATCATAGATCACGGATACGATATGGAGTTCGGAGCAAGACCTTTGCGCAGAGTGATAGAGCAGAATATAGAGGACGTTATAGCCGAGCAGATCCTTGCGGGCGCGATAAAGGACGGCGATAACGTGACGGCGGATTATGTCAACGGCAGAGTTACCATAGGCGCAGATAATTAACAAATTTTTCAAATTTCGTATTTACAAACGCCATACTTTGTGATATAATAGACATATGGAATTGCCTGACAGGCGATCGATGTATAAATTCAAACAATCAAGGAGGAATTCATTATGATAATCGAATTTTTGAGTAAGAACTACACCCCCACGGACAAGATCAAAGACTTGATCGACAAGAAAGTCCAACGCCTCGATAAGTTTTTCGTAGGCGAGGATACAAAGATCAAGGTTTGCTTAAAGCAGGTCAAGGACAACACATATACGCTCGAATTGACAATAGTACTCGACAGCACGGTAATGCGTGCCGAGGTCACTTCGGACAATATGTACAACAATATAGATATCGCTTTGCCCAAGTTGGAAAAGCAGATAATAAAGCACCACACAAAACTTTTGTCGCGTTCCAAGAAGATAAGAGAGAAGTTCGCCGAGGACGAAGTGAAAGAGGCGGAAAAGCCGAGCACCGTAGTCAAGACAAAGACATACGAACTCTCGCCCATGACGGTGGAGGACGCAATAGAAGAACTCGAACTTGTAGAACACAGCTTCTTCGTGTTCCTCAATAAAGCGACGGGCAATGTGAACGTGGTTTATAAGCGAAACGAAGGAGATTACGGACTTATTCAGGCGGTGGTATAAAAATGATCCTCGATTACGGCAATATGATGGAACGCCGTATAGGAAGCGGCGGTATAAAAGGGATAGACGACTGCGCGGACGCTTATAAAAGAGTGACCGACAACTTCGGCAAAGGTTGGCAGGAGTGGAACGAACTCATGACCGACGCCGAGATAGAGGAGATCCGATCGTTTTGCGCCCCCATATGCGCGTCGGCGCAAAGCGTGGTGGTGCTCGGGATCGGCGGATCGGCGCTCGGACCTCTTGCCGTGGCTAACGCTTTGCTTCATCTCAGACACAACGAATTGTCGCCTCGGGTGCGTAAGGTCCCCAAATTTTATGTGGAGGACAATATCGATCCCGAAAGAATGGAAGCCCTGCTCGACGTGATAGATCCCGACAACACCTACTTTACCGTCATCACCAAGAGCGGCGAAACGAGCGAAACGTTGAGCCAATTTCTTATAGTTTACGATTTGCTCAAAAAGCGTCTTGGCGCAAAAGCGGGCAGTCATATCATAGCCGTGACCACCATAGGCAAGGGAACGCTGTATGATATAGCGGTCAAAGAGGGCTTTCGTATCTTCGGCATAGGCAAGGGCGTGGGCGGCAGATTTTCGGTATTATCTCCCGTCGGACTTGTCCCGCTCGCCCTCGTCGGCATCGACATAAAAGCGCTCGTCGACGGGGCGCGCAAGGCGGAAAAATATTGCACCGACGGCGATATAAACAAAAATATCGCGCTCATGATGGCGGCGCTTAACGTGGCGGCGTACAAAAAAGGTTGCAATATAAACGTCATGATGCCGTACGCCGACAGTTTAAAATATATGTCGGACTTTTACGCTCAGCTTTGGGGCGAGTCGCTCGGCAAAAAGAAAGATCTGAGCGGCAATGTCGTGCATATAGGGCAAACTCCCGTAAAATCGCTCGGAGTTACCGACCAGCACAGCCAGATACAGCTTTATACCGAGGGACCGTTCGACAAGACCGTAACGTTTTTGTCGGTAAAAAAATTCAGGCGCAGTTGCCTGATCCCCGAAACGAATGTCGACGGTATCGACTTTTTAAAGGGTCATACGCTGAACGAACTTATAGACGCCGAATGTAAGGCGACGGCTTTTGCCCTGAAAAAAGCGGGCAGAATGAACATGACGCTTTGCCTTGATGAAGTAACGCCGCGATCGATAGGCGAACTCATCATGATATTCATGTTTGAAACGGCGTATGCCGGCGCAATGCTCAATGTGGACGCGTACGATCAACCGGGCGTGGAAGAGGGCAAAAAAGCCACTTTTGCAATGATGGGCAGAGTCGGATACGAAGAAAAACTCAAAGAAATGTCTTTTTCCGAAAACGAATATATTATAGAGAGGAATTGAAATGAACAAAAAAACGATCGAATCAGTAAACGTAAAGGACAAGAAATGCCTTGTAAGATGCGATTTCAACGTGCCTATGTCGGGCGGCGCGATCACCGACGACACGAGGATACGCGCGGCTTTGCCCACGATAAAGTATTTGTATGAGCATGGCGCCAAGGTAATACTTTGTTCTCATCTCGGCAGACCGAAAGGCGAATTTAACCTTAAATATTCGCTTAAACCCGTTTCCGTAAGGCTTTCGGAATTGCTCGGCAGACCTGTCGTCTTTGCAAATGACGTGGTGGGCGAGGACGCAAAGGCGAAAGTCGCCGCGCTCAAATCGGGCGAGGTTATGTTGTTGGAAAATCTTCGTTTTCACAAGGAAGAAGAGGCCAACGACAAGGAATTTTGCCGCAGTCTTTCTCAATTCTGCGATATCTATGTAAACGACGCATTCGGAACCGCGCACAGAGCGCACGCTTCCACGGCGGGCATAGTGACATACGGCTTTGCCCATACGGCTGTTGCGGGCTTCCTCATCGCAAAGGAACTCGAATGTCTTGGCGGCGCGATCGAATCGCCGCGCAGACCGCTCGTTGCCATACTCGGTGGCGCAAAGGTTTCGGATAAAATAGGAGTCATCAACAATCTTATCGACAAAGCGGATACGATCCTTATAGGCGGCGGAATGGCTTACACTTTCTTAAAGGCAAAAGGACTTAATATAGGCAAGAGCCTGTGCGAGGAAGATAAACTCGATCTGGCGCGCGAACTTATCGCAAAGGCGAAAGAACGCAACGTAAAATTGCTGCTTCCCATCGACGCAAAAGTCGCAAAGGCTTTCCCCGATCCGATAGACGCCGAAGTCCCGTTCAGGCAAGTTGACATAAACGAAATAGGCGCGGACGACATGGCGCTCGATATCGGCGAAGAAACGGCAAACTTTTACGCAGGCGAGATACGTTCGGCGGGGACCGTCGTCTGGAACGGACCCATGGGCGTATTCGAAAACAAGAATTTCGCCTCGGGAACGTATAGTATAGCTTCGGCGGTAGCCGACAGCAAATGTATTTCGGTAGTAGGCGGCGGCGACAGCGCGGCGGCTGTTCAACAAATGGGACTTGCGGACAAAATGACGCATATTTCCACGGGCGGCGGCGCGAGCCTCGAATATCTCGAAGGCAAGATCCTTCCCGGTATCGATTGTCTGAATAACGTTGATTAGATACGATTAAAAAACGAAAAGACGACGAAGTTTACGCTTTGCCGTCTTTTTTGTTGCGCCTGAATAAAAAATATTTTGTCGATAAATAGATTACAATGTCATATTTTGCGGAATAAAGTCATAGTAATGTTTGTATCTCTTTTATGGAGCGTTTATGATAATAGAAACATTTTTATCCTTTTTAAGCAAAATTTTCTGTTTCACTTCTTTTGTCGGCAATAAAGGTTCTTTCCCCAAGCCCCTCACGCCCGAAGAAGAGCGGGAGTGCCTCATGAAGATCAAAGAGGGCGATATGAAAGCGCGCGAAATGCTCATTCGCCATAATCTTCGCCTTGTCGCGCACATAGTCAAAAAGTACACGGGCGCGGGCGAAGCGGACGATCTGATCTCGGTGGGGACGATAGGGCTGATAAAGGGTATCGAAACATTCGAATACGGCAAGGGCAGTCAACTTGCCACATATTGCGCCAAGTGCATAGACAACGAGATCCTTATGTACATAAGAGCAAACAAAAAGCACCGCAGCACGCTCAGTCTGTCCGAGTCCGTAGGCACAGACAAGGACGGCAACGAAATAACTCTGATGGATATATTGCCCTCAAAGGGCGACAGCGTTTTTTCGCGCGTGGAAACGGAAATTATGTATAAGCAGATCCTTACGCTTATGAACAAGGTGCTTACTCAGCGCGAAAAGAAGATCCTCTGCTATCGATACGGAATAGGGACCGAGCGACTGACGCAATTGCAAATAGCCGAAAAAATGCATATTTCGCGCTCGTATGTTTCCCGTATCGAAAAGCGTGCTCTCGAAAAACTCAATAAAGAATTCGATTCGTGACAAATCATATCGATTTTCGCTTGTTCTGCCAGACATAATATGTGTTTATGTTCGACCGATCAAGCAAAAATATCTTCAATAAATAATAATTTATGAAGAATAAGACCCCGTTCGACGTGCGATTTCGCTTGATTTATTTTGACGAATATGTTATATTGTTCGTATCCGAGATGATCGGGCGGTCGCGTGTTTTCACGAGGAAAGTCCGAGTACCGCAGAACAGAATGCCGGCCAATTACCGGTGAAGGCGACTTCAAGGAAAGTGCAACAGAAATATACCGCCCGAATAAGGTAAGGGTGGAAAGGCGAGGTAAGAGCTCACCGCCCTTGCGGCAACGCGAGGGGCACATGTAAACCCCATTCGGTACAAGATTGCGAAGAGATATAAGGTTGTTCGCCTCTCTTCCAGTATCGCTCGAACTCAGCGGCAACGTTGAGTCAAGATAGATGACCGCCGAATACAGAACTCGGCTTACAGATCATACTCGGTAACAAAAAAGCAGCGAGGATATCGCTGTTTTTTCATGTCCTTTTGTTTACAGGCGAAATGTCAATCGAGATCGCCGAGCCACAGTTCGGGACTGAAATCCGAACGAATGACAAGATCGGTAAGGTCGTAAGGGAACATTTTTACGCCGTCGGGTCCGAAATTGCGTTTGAATTGATAGCGGAACAGGCGGGATAAAAACGTCGTAAGATATTGCTTGATTTCCGATGTGCTGAGATCGAACTTCGATCTTGCGCTTTCCAGGACAATTTTTGGCGGCAATTTTTTCGCGATCAGCTCCTCTATAAAATAGTCGTGTACTTCGTACGGCCCCAGAATGCTTTCCGTTTCCTGTCCGCTTATAAGTTCGGGGGATACGGGCGTGTCCAGAATATCTTCTATTATCCTGCCCGCCGCTTTGTTGTGCTTGCCCGAGCAGTAACGGCGCAAGAGCGCTCTTATCGCCGTTTTGGTAAGAGAGCAGTTGGGATCGTATTGGCTCAATTGATCGCCTCCGAAAGTGGACCAGCCGAGGCATATCTCCGAAAGATCTCCCGTGCCCAGCATGAGCGCATTGTATTTGTTGCTAAGGTCAAGCAGGATCTGAGTTCGTTCGCGTGCCTGAGCGTTTTCAAAGACCACGTCTTTCTCTTCGTGCCCGATAGATCGCAAATGTAAAGTTATCGCGCTGTCGATAGGCACGTTTATACAGGTGACCTTGTATGCCTCTATAAGCGCGGAGGCGTTGTTTTGAGTGCGCCTCGACGACGCTCCGCCGCGCATGGTAACGCATATTATATTCTTTTTGTCGAGTTTGTACTTTTCGAAAGCAAGCACGGCGGCAACGAGCACGTTGGCGGAATCGAGCCCGCCGCTCAGTCCGAATATCACCTTGTCGGTGCCTATTTCGTTCATTCTGCCCATTATCCCGCGCCCCATAAGTTCATAAGCGAGGTCGCATTCTTCGTTTACGGGCGTGAACGACACATTTCGCCGAACAATCTCTTTGACCGATCTGTCCTTTACTTTGCCGATCTTGGTCAATATCATTTCTTCGTCGTAACCGCCGTAATTTTCCCGTTTTCCGTTAAGGCACACTATCTTGTCGCCGCTCATTATTCTTCCGCTCACCGATTCGCCTTTGCCTGCGCTGACGATGACGCCGGCTTTCAGACGGCACAAAGCGTCGATCTTTTCGCTCGTAGAGCCTATATAGCAAGGGTAGGCGGTGGGGACAACGACTATATCGGCGTCCGAGTCCTCGTCTATGTCGGGCGAGATCTTTATCTCCGATCCGTCGACAGACAGCTTGGGGATGATATCGGTCCCGTAGCAAAGCGAATTTGCTCCCGCGTCGGTTATCCCCTTGGGCGGATAATATATCTTCGTTTCGCCGTTCGTTATGACGGCGATCGCGTCGTAAACGACTCCGTCCTTTACCGACGGTAAGCCGATTATTACTGTCTTGTCGGTGGCGGCTGCTATTTCTTGCAGTCGGATTTTTGCCGCTTCGGTCAAGAGAGGAAAGGAGTACATGCTTCCGCAAGTAGCCCCCGTAATGCAAAGCCGCGGAAAGACCGCTATGTCCGCTTTCTTTGCTTTTGTCAAACAATCTATTATTTTCCTTGTATTATGATCTACCGCGCCGGGTTTGATCTCGGGCGTGCACAGGGCAAAAACGACAGCCATAAAAACCTCCGTAAAAATATTTTAGCATAAATGAGGACAAAAACTCAAACTTTTAGCCGTTAATAACTTGTAAATTTTCGAAATTTGTGTTATTATTACTTCATCGAGAAAATAACAAAGGAGAGAATATGGATCATCTTTCGCTGAAAAGCGGCACTGATGTGCGCGGGACCGCTATGGGTGAAAACGCCGATCTTACCGTCGCCGCCGTAAGAGAGATCGCGTCGGCTTTCGCGTTTTGGCTTGGCGAGCAGGGATTTCCGCTCAGGATCGCAGTGGGACGCGACAGCAGGCTCACGGGTGAAATGTTCGCCGCCGAAGTCATAGACGCGCTCGTTTCGAGCGGTTGTGAGGTTTACGATTGCGGAATGTGTTCGACGCCGTCCATGTTCATGATGACGAAGTATGAGAGCACGCTTTGCGGCGGCTCGATAATGATAACGGCGAGTCATCACCCGTCCGACAAAAACGGTCTTAAATTCTTTACGGCAAAGAGCGGTCTTTCGTCCAAGGAGTTGACCGATGTGCTTACTTACGCCGATCAAGGCAAAAAGCTGAATGGAAAGGGCAAAGTTTGTCGCGGCGATCATCTCGGACTGTACTGCGAACAGATCAAAAATATGATCTTGTCCAAGTTGCCCGAGGGGCTCGGCGGCATAAAAGTCGTGGTGGACGCAGGCAACGGTGCGGGCGGATTCTTTGCTCACAGGATCCTTGCGCCTCTCGGAGCTGACATAAGCGGCTCGCAATATCTCGAACCCGACGGGAATTTTCCGTTCCACAGCCCAAATCCCGAAAACAAAGAGGCAATGAAAAGCATTTCGGCGCGCGTCAAGGAAACAAAGGCGGATATCGGGATAATTTTCGATACCGACGTGGACAGAAGCGCGATCGTCACGTCGTCGGGCGCGGAGATCAATCGCAACAGGCTCATAGCGCTTATTTCGGATATCGTTCTCAAAGAGCATAAGGGCGCTTATATCGTCACCGACTCGGTAACGAGCGACGGCTTGTCCGAATTTATCGCTTCTCGCGGAGGCAAACACATAAGGTACAAGCGCGGTTATCGCAATGTCATCGACTTTGCGTCGGAACTCGAAAAACAGGGCAAATGCGCGCCTCTCGCTATCGAAACGTCGGGACATGCGGCGTTCAAAGAGAATTATTTTCTCGACGACGGAGCGTATCTTGCCGTCAGATTGCTCATCGAGGCGGTCATGCTAAAAAAGCAACATAAAGAGCTCGACAGCCTTATAGCCGATCTCAAACAGCCGATCGAGGAGGCGGAAGTGCGTATAAGGCTTTGCGGCGACGATTGGAAAGAAAAGGGGCAAAAGATACTTTCCGATCTCGAAGCATGGGCAAATAAACGATTTGCTTTATGCGAATCGTACGAGGGCGTAAGGGCGAATACCGAATGGGGATTTTTCATGGCGCGAATGAGCGTTCACGACCCCATTATCCCGTTCAATATCGAATGTCGCGTTGCGGGCGGCTTGAATAAGACCGTAAAAATGCTCAGTGAATTTTTACAGCCGTACGATCTTGATTTGACGGCGTTTAATCAATACATCAAAGGAGAATAAGAACTGTGAAAAAAACCGAACAGTTAGCAATAAGCGCTATTCGTGCGCTTTCTATCGAACAGATCGAAAAAGCCAGGAGCGGGCACCCGGGACTTCCGCTCGGTGCGGCTCCCATGGTATATGAACTTTTTGCAAATCATCTCAAACACGATCCTACTCATACGGATTTTGTCGACAGGGATCGTTTTGTTCTTTCGGCAGGTCATGGCTCTGCGCTTTTGTATTCCGTTTTACATCTTTTCGGATACGAAGTTACTATGGACGATCTCAAATCTTTCAGGCAAATGGACTCCATAACGACGGGACACCCCGAACACGGAGTTTGCCCGGGAGTGGAAACGTCCACGGGACCTTTGGGACAAGGGATCGCCAATGCGGTTGGCTTTGCCATTGCCGAAAAAATGCTTGCGGAAAAGTACAATAAACACGGGCTTAATATTGTCGATCATTACACTTATGCGTTTACGGGCGACGGCTGTTTGCAAGAGGGCATAGCCTACGAGGCGGCTTCGCTTGCGGGCGCTCTCGGGCTCGGCAAACTCATTCTCTTGTACGACAAGAACGATATCACGATCGAGGGAAATATCGATCTGACATTCGACGAAGACGTGGGCAAAACTCACGAGGCGATGGGCTGGCAGGTGCTTCGCGTCGATGACGGCGAGGATATTGCCGCGATAGGCAAGGCGATAGAGCTGGCTAAAAAGGAAAAGGATAAGCCGTCGCTCATCATAGTAAAGACGGTGATAGGATATGCTTCGCCCAAGGCGGGAAAATCGTCATGTCACGGATCTCCTCTCGGCAAAGAAGGCGTCGAGGCGACAAAAAAGGCGCTCGGATATAAATACGGAGAGTTCGAAGTTCCCGAAGAAGTACGCGAACATTATGCCGCTATCATCGAAAGGCTCAAAGCAAACAAGACCGAGCATGACAAATTGCTCGAAAAATATAAAAACAAATATCCCGAAGAATATGCGGAGTTCATGCGCGATATAAGCGGCAAGACAAAGATCGACGAAAGATCGCTCTATGGATTCGACGGAGACGTAATGTCCACTCGCAAAGCGGGCAATATCGTGCTCAACAAACTTGCCGATATGATACCGTCCCTTATAGGCGGATCGGCGGATCTCGGACCGTCCAATCTTACGACGCTCAACGACAAGGGTGAATTTTCCAAAAAAGATCCCACGGGCAGATATATCCACTTCGGTATTCGCGAGCACGCCATGGCGGCTATTGCAAACGGCATACATCTTCACGGCGGATTCAGAGTATATGTGTCCACTTTCTTTGCTTTCAGCGACTATATGAAGAACGCGATCCGTATGAGTTCGCTCATGCAACTTCCCGTCATCTATATCTTCACGCATGACAGCATAGGCGTGGGAGAGGACGGACCCACTCATCAGCCCATAGAGCATCTTACGGGATTGCGGGCAATGCCGGGATTGGACGTATTCCGTCCCGCCGACGCCAAGGAAACTGCCGCCGCTTTCATAAGCGCGGTCAAAGCCAACAACCCGACGTGCATAGTGGAGTCGAGGCAGGATCTGCCCATATTGCAGTCGTCGAGCGAAGAGGCGCTCAAAGGCGGTTACGTCATAAGCGACGTCAAAAACTTCGTGGGCATAATCATGGCTTCGGGCTCCGAAGTCAACGTGGCGTTGGAAGCGCAAAAGTTGCTTGCCGCGCGCGGAATAAAGGTGCGCGTTGTTTCGATGCCGTGTTTCAGACTTTTCGACGAGCAGAGCGAGGATTACAAGGAAAGTATTTTGCCGTCGTCGATAAGGGCGAGAGTTGCCGTCGAAGCGGGCGCGTCCATGTCCTGGGGCAAATATGTCGGACTTGACGGAGAATATATCTGTCTTGATACTTTCGGTAAGTCCGCTCCCGCCAAGGAATTGTTCGAATATTACGGCTTTACGCCCGAAAACGTGGCTTTGGTCACCGAAAGATTGATAAAAGGCAAAAAATAATAAGGCAATATGTATAAGTTTTACGCATTTTTGAACCGCATGAGGTATATCAACAGGTGGAGCCTTATGCGCAGTTATTTCAACGAGAACGTAGCCGAACATTCGCATTGCGTGGCGATAATCGCTCATTCGCTTTGCATAATTCAAAACAAACTGTTCGGCGGCGACCTTGACGCCGATCGCGCGGCGGTGATAGCTTTGTATCACGAAACGAGCGAGGTCATCACGGGCGATCTGCCCACGCCTATAAAGTACTTCAACAACAGCATTACCAACGCGTATAAGGCGCTCGAAAGCGAGGCGGAAAAAAAGATAATAAGACAGCTCCCGCCCGAACTGAGAGAAGAACTTTCGTGCTATATAACCGACAAAACGAGCGACGAATACAAAGTGGTAAAATACGCGGACAAACTTGCCGCTTATATCAAATGTATCGAGGAGATAGAGGCGGGCAATCCCGAATTTTCCGCGGCGATCATAAGTCAGGAGCAAGCGTTGGCGACCGCCGAAATGCCATGCGTAAAATACTTTTTGGATAATTTCATCAAGGCGTTTTATCTGACGCTTGACAAACTTCAATCCGAAGAATGACGATCATATAAAAAAGAGGTTCGGAGATATATTCGCCGAACTTCTTTTTTTATGTTTTTTTGCGCGTATAAAGGCTCATTGCATAATTTTACCTTAATTAAAGATACTAATTGCAAATGAATGCTGTTATACTGTGCGGCGGCTTCGGAAAAAGGCTTGCGCCGCTGACAAACGATACTCCCAAGCCCATGCTCAATGTAGCCAATCGACCCATGCTCGATTATTGTTTTGCGCAACTTCAACATTACGGAATAACCGATGTTGCGCTCACTCTTGCTTATTTGCCCGAAAAGATCACTCAATGGGTGCAGGGCTATAAGACTTTTGTCCGACATTACAGCGTGGAAGATATACCTCTCGGGACAGCGGGAGGAGTAAAAAACGCGTCGCGCTATCTTTCCGATGTCTTTGTGGTGATGAGCGGCGACGGACTTAACAATATAGACCTTAAAAAAATGTACGAAACGCATTTAAAGAGCGGAGCCGATATAACCATGGCGGTCACGCCCTCCATTACTCCGTGGCTTTACGGAGTGGTGGAGCAAAGCGGCGGCTTTGTGCGCGAATTTTACGAAAAGCCCGCCGATATGAGCGGCAAAAGGTGGATAAATACGGGCATATACATCGTCAACAAGTACGTCCTCGACTATGTGCCCGAAGATACCTTTTATGACTTTTCCAAGGACCTTTTCCCGCTTGTGATAGAAAAGGGAAGCATAGGCGTTTACGAACATAACGGCTATTGGAACGATATAGGCGACTTTTCCAACTACTTCAAAGCCAATATGGATATGAAAAAGGGCGGATTTTATCCGTTTGTATACAATACGTTTTTCGAGAAGGACTCCGATCTGTACGGGAGCGCGGACATAAGCCTTGTTTCCCGTTCGGCGAGCGTGGTGGGACGAATAAACGGTTGCGTGATAGGCGGCGGCAGCAGGATAGCGTCGGGCGCCGTCCTTAATAAATGCGTCGTTTTAGACGGGACGATAGTGCGTGGCAGGCACAGCAATTGCATAATAAGCGGCGATATTGCGATAGACGTCGACGACCCGCCCATAAGCGCCAAAAATTTTACAAAAAAGTTCGCTTTTCGCAATTAAAAAAGTTGTTTTTTAACTCCGAATATCGTATAATATTAGCAGAATAAAAAAAGTGAATACCATTCGGAGGTTATTTTGACAACTATAAGCAGCAAGCCTGTCCTCAGGGTCATTTTTCTTGGTGGCGTGGGCGAGATAGGAAAGAATATGACCGCGCTGGAACTCGGCGAGGATATCATTGTTATTGACTGCGGCTCTACTTTTCCCGGTGGGGACATGCCGGGCGTGGATCTGGTCATACCCGATCCGACATATCTGTTGGAAAATAAGGATAAAGTGCGCGGGATCGTTTTGACGCACGGACACGAAGATCATATAGGCGGTTTGCCTTATATCCTCAAAGATCTTAATGTGCCCGTATTCGGTACCGAACTTACCATTGCCATATTGGAAGCGAAACTTCGGGAAGCCAAGATAAATGCAAAACTGAATGTAATAAAACCGCAATCCGTCGTACCGCTCGGCAAGTTCAGAGTGGAATTTGTCAATGTCAGCCACTCCATAGCGGGCAGTTGCGCGCTTGCTATATCCACGCCGCTTGGACTCGTTTTCCATACGGGCGATTTTAAGGTCGATTATACGCCCGTGCAAGGCAATATCATCGATCTTTCGCGCATAGCCGAACTCGGCAAGCAGGAAGTTTTGTTGCTCCTTGCCGAAAGCACCAATGTCGAACGACCCGGCTTTACGCTGAGCGAAACGGCGGTAGGCAAGTCCATAAACGGCATTTTGCAGGAAAATACCGAAAACCGCGTTTTTGTTACGACGTTCGCATCGAATATCCACAGATTGCAGCAGCTTGTGGATCTTGCGGCAAAGTATAAGCGCAAAGTCGTTTTCGCGGGACGCAGTATGCTGAATATCGTGGATTGCGCTCAACGCATAGGCGAACTTAAAATAGATCCTCAGAACCTCGTCGACGTCGAGGACGTAAATAAGTATGACGACAAGGAGCTTATGATAATAACGACGGGCAGTCAGGGCGAACCGATGAGCGCCCTTACCCGTATCGCGAACGACGAATCAAAGATAAAATTGCATTATAACGATCTGGTCATAATATCCGCTTCTCCGATACCGGGCAACGAGCGCATGATATATACCGTTATCAACAATCTGTACAGGCACGGCGCAAAGGTTATATACGAGAGTCTTGCCGAGGTCCATGCGAGCGGACATGCTTGCAGAGAGGAACTCAAACTCATTCATTCGCTCATAAGACCCAAATATTTTATCCCTGTGCACGGAGAGCATCGCCACCAGAAGAAACACGCCGAACTTGCCATTTCGATGGGAATGCGCCCGTCCAACATTATCATCACCGATATAGGAGATGTGGTGGAGATAGGCGTAAAGGGCTTTAAACTTTGCGAACGCGTTCAGTCGGGCGCCTTGCTTGTGGACGGATTGGGCGTAGGCGAGGTGGGCAGCCTTGTCTTGCGCGACAGAAAACATCTTGCTCAGGAGGGCGCTCTTATTACCGCCATATGCCTGGACGTGACCGCGGGCGAGATCAAAAAGATAGAAATGACAACGCGAGGTTTTGCGTATACGACCGACACCGACGAACTTCTCGAAGCGGCGAAAGATATTGTAAAAGACGTCTTTGCGGGAATAGATATCAAGGCGCAGGAAGATTGGAACAACGCCAAGACTTCGGTGCGCAAGGAACTCAAAAACTTTATTTTCCGCAAGACCAAACGCAATCCCATGATAATAACTCAGATTTTGGAAGTGTGATATGCCGTTCAAGACCCCGAGCGCAAATTCGGTCTATATTCGCTCTGTTTTGCCTGCCGAAAAAGATGAAAATATCAAACGGATACTCGACTATGCCGACCGCAATGTCATTCCCGTGCTTCTGCCCGAAACCGCAGCTTTTTTGAAACAGCTCGTTTACATAAAGCAGCCGAAAAAGATTTTGGAGATAGGCACGGCGATCGGATACAGTTCGCATATCATACTCGGAGCGTGCGACGGACATCTTTATACGATCGAGGCGGACGAAAAGTCCTTTTATAAAGCAGGCGAATTTTTCGCCTTGTCGGGCTATAAGGAGCGCGTGACCGCATATCTCGGCGACGCAAACGAAATTATCCCTATGTTCAGCGGAAAATTCGACTTTATCTTTATGGACGGACCCAAGACGAGATATATCCAATATTTGCCGTACCTGAAACGAATGCTCGACAAGGACGGCGTTTTGTTGTGCGACAACGTTTTGTTCAACGGCATGGTGAGCGGCGAGGCGGATATGGTGAAAAAAAAGGCAACGATAGTCAACGCGCTCGATCTGTTTTTGAGGACGATCGCGAGCGACGACGACTTTATAACGTCGATATTGCCTGTGGGCGACGGCGTTTCCCTTTCGATACTTAAAGATCGATCCGAAAATTCCGAAAGCGTCGCAAGCGGCGGCAATTACACGGCTAAGAAAGAGGATAACTGTTTATGATAGAACTTTTGGCTCCCGCGGGGAACAAGGAAAAATTGATGTGCGCGCTGCACTTCGGCGCAGACGCGGTTTATCTTGCGGGAAAGAGTTACGGGCTGCGCGCCTTTGCGGACAATTTCGACAATGAGGGGCTCAAAGAGGCTGTTTCGCTCGTGCATGGCGCTCAAAAAAAGCTGTATGTCACGGTGAATATTTTCGCCCACAACAGCGATTTTGTCGGATTAAAGGAATATCTCGTCTATTTGTCGGATATAGGCGTGGACGGGCTTATAGTGAGCGATCCGGGAATTATCGATCTTGTAAAAAGCGCCACCGATATACCGTTGCATTTAAGTACGCAAGCGAACACCACCAACAAATTTTCGGCGGCGTTTTGGGCAAAATTCGGCGTAAAACGCATAGTGTTGGCGCGCGAACTTTCGCTTGACGAAATAAAGGAGATAAGGGACTTTTTGCCGCCTGAAGTCGAACTTGAAGCGTTTGTACACGGCGCGATGTGCATTTCTTATTCGGGCAGATGTTTGCTAAGCGACTTTACCACGGGCAGGCACGGCAATCACGGCGAATGTGCTCAGGCTTGCAGGTGGGAGTACGCTCTTATGGAAAAGACGCGCGGCGGAGAATATTTTCCGATAGGCGAGGACGGCAGGGGAACGTATATCCTTAACAGCAAGGACCTTAATATGGCGCCGTATATCCGCGAATTGGCGAATGCGGGCGTGACCTCTTTCAAGGTGGAGGGCAGAGTGAAATCGTCGTATTACGTTGCGGGCGTGATAAATGCTTATAGGCGCGCGATAGACGAATACAATTTGAAAAAAGAGAAATTCGTTTTGCCTCGGTACGTTGCGAGAGAACTCGAACTGTTGAGCCATCGTAAATATTCCACAGGCTTTTATTTCGGGAACAAAGGCGAACAATGCCTCGAAACGTCCAAACCCGAACAAAAGGGGATATTTGCGGCGATAGTGACTAAGCCCGATAAAGGCGGCTTTTACGTTGAGATGCGCAATCGTTTCAAAGTAGGGGACGAGCTCGAAATATTATCGCCCGACGACAATAACGGAAAAAAGATAAAGATAACCGAAATGTATGACGAAAGCGGAAATTCGGTCCTTGACGCAAACCTTGTCCAACAAAAATTGCTGATTATGTCAGACATAATATTGAAACCTTATGATATTTTGCGTTTAAACGCGGAGTAGAGGTCGGATATTTTGACCTATAAATAACACAATAAAAAAACAAGCGTTGAGAGTTTTCAACGCTTGTTTTATCTCTAACTAATATGATCAAATTTCTTTATACCAGCATCTTCTGCGACGATTGAGGCGCTTTTCAAAGCCTTTCCATTGATCTTTTATCTGAACATTCGTTTCGAGTTCGGGACCTGTATAGACGTATTTTACGCCGTTTTTGATAAGGTTTTTAAGGCTTCGGTTAAGTATTAAAGCGTTTACGCCCTTGCCCTGGTACTTTTTCTTTACGCCCGTGCTCAACAGATCCACTTTGTCATAGTGTTTGAGCGCTTTCAGGAAGGGGATAATGCCGGAAGGGAAGATATGCCCGTGCGCCTTTATAAGGGCGTCGCTGATATTCGGCATCATAAAGCCGTAACCTATAAGTTCGTCGTCCTTCAATATTGCGGTGGTGCAGTCGGGAACGAAGATCTGTTTCATGAGTTTTGTTTCGCGGTCGATCTGTTGTTGGTTCATGGTCACAAAACCGTACAGGTGATCGTAAACCTCGTTCATTATATCGTTAAGACCGATCGAAAAATATTTTTCCACCGATTTGAAGTTCTTGATATCGAGATATCTGTAACCGTATCGTTTCATGGTAAGATCGCAAATGCGGTCGATACGCTCGTCCGGTTTGTCGGGTATTTTTATCTCGAACTCTATCCAATCGGCAGCTTTGTCAAAGCCGAGTTTTTCCATGTGAGTAACGTAGTAGGGGTAGTTGTATATGGTAACGTACAGATCCTGTTCCTCGAAGCCCTCTATCAACATGCCTTGCTTATCGAAATCGGAAAATCCGATGGGACCTATGAGTTTGTTCATGCCGAGTTGTCTGCCCCAATCCGAAACGGCGTCTATAAGTTTGCTGCTTACTTCCAGATCGTCGATTACGTCGTAACGCGTAAAGCGTATCTGTTTTTCGGAAGTCTTTTCGTTGTATTTTTTGTTGAGGATACCTGCGATCCTGCCCACGGGCTTTCCGTCTTTATAAGCGACCCACATTTTGCTCTCGCAATGGGCGAATGCGCCGTTTTTCTTGGGATTGAATTCATCTTCTTCCTCGTCTTTAAGAGGCGGAACATTGTAGGGATGTCCATTTTCATAAAGTATATAAGGTAAATTGAAGAAATCTCTGTATGTTTTTTTATTCGTTACTTCCGTTACGGTAATCATAATTTCCTCCGTTTACATTTAAATTATGTAATATGATACACCTTGAAATAAAATTTGTCAATGGTCGAGCAGGATTTTTTTCAAATCTTTTGGTGACAGAGCGATATTTTTTGCTCCGTTCGCCAAAAGATCCGCCGTATTACCATATCCATATGAAACTCCTATGCAATCTATGCCCGTTTTGCGCGCGCCCGCACAGTCGTAGACCGTATCGCCGATAAGCACGGATCCCGATCTCGTAAAGTCGGTCTTTGAAAAAACGATTTCGATGACTTCGTCTTTTTGGTTTACCGAACCGTCCAATTCGCTTCCCGAAACGAAGTCGAACATTTGACGGATACGTTTCTTTTTCAGAATTATTTCCGCGAAATATTTCGGCTTTGTCGTGGCGAGCGCGATCCTTTTTCCGTTCTTTTTGAGTTCGCTCAGTAGGTCGGATATGCCGTTATACAGCCTTGTGCGAAACACGCCCTCGGCGTTATACTTTTCCCGATAAAAACGAATGAGCTTCATGGTCGTGTCTTTGTCCGTTTTGAGAAAATAGGGGAAAGAATCTATAAATGCGGGACCTATGAAATTATGCAGGTCGCCGTCATATGATATCCCGCATTTGTCGAAAGCGTAATGCAAGGACAGAAAGATCCCTTTTTCGGAATTGACGAGCGTTCCGTCCAGATCGAATAGGATATTGTTGTACATGGATAGATTATAACATAGCGACGGCAGTTAAATCAATCGTATGCGAGGCGAAAACGATTTTTTTGCGTTTATAGGAGCGTATATAGGCGGTAGGCGCGTCCGACAGGCGAGATCGACAGATAAGTAAAATGTATTTTTTTATCTATTTTCGCAAATTTTAAAAAAAACGTTTGCAAAACATTTGTATATATGATATAATATACGCGGCAAAAATCAACGGAGGATCTTATGGAGAAAAAATCTAAATTCTGCAACTACTATTCCGGACTCATCAAAAAGTACGGATTTGCAGTGCCGGTATTGAGCGCGCTTGCTGTTTTTGCGATCCTGTTCTATGTGCGCTTTGTAGGAATGTTTGATAGCCTCAACGAACATAGTCCGCTTGGCTATTGGTTTGTGATAAGCTGCTCGCTTATAAGCGTCATATTGATCGATATTTTCATTGCTTTCAAACTTAAATGCGAAGATTACGGCGCGGCGGACGCATTGCTGTTTACGCTCGATTTCCTTATGGCGTTTTTGCTTGTCGGGATCATCGTATACGATTTCGTTTCGCTTACCACCGTTTACTATGCGGCTGCTTTGATCGCCGTCATAGTGCTCAACGTGCTCAGAATAAGATATGCCGATCCCGCGCAAAACGAAGTCGTTGCAAAAAAGAACGGCGGCAACATAAAAGTAGGGAAGTATTTCGGCTTGGTAATAGGAAGATTCAACTTTTGGAAGTTGTTCATGGCTGCGTTCCTGGCGTTCAGCGGATTGGCGCTTTCGAATATATGGGGCTTTCCCGCATTGTTCCTGACTAACGGAGCATACACGGCGGGACTTTTGCTTGCGGCTGTTTTGGCTGCGATCGCGCTTTTGATCTCTTTGGTAAAGAGAGTTGATTCTTGCGAGATCGGCTTTATAGACGCATTTATGATGTTCGCGTTCTTTACCGTTATCCTTTCGGTATTCTTGGTAATATTCGACTTCACGATCCTTAAATTCATGTTGTGGTTGTTCGCGTTCATCGCCTCGATCGTATTCATCAATATCATGGCTCTCAATACATATTTCTTGGACGCGCCCGCCGACAGCACATATTTCATTACCGAAAAATGCAAGACTTTCAACAGAGGTCCAAAGGTATATTTCAAGCACTTCTATCATAGTTTTGATCTGTTTGCGCTTGCGGCTATATCGCTTTTGGCTTTCGCAGTGTTGAGCGCGCTCATCGCAACGGGATTCTTTGTATGGGCAAACGGCAACGGATTTTTGGTATATGCCATTTTGGGCGTCCTACTGTTCGGGCTGTGGGGCATAATCTACATGGCTCGCAGATTGAAGAATAAGGATATCGGATACAACGACGCGCTTCTCGCTATAATGGATGTGGCGTTATTGTTGCTCACCGTTATAGTGTTCACCGCAAAAGGTCAGGATTCCACAGTATACATCATACTTTGGGCTTTATTCTTTGCGCTTTGCATCGCTTTCAGCATTACGAGAATGTTTATGGTCAAGGAACCCGCTCCCGAAAAAGAGGCGGTAGCAAGCGAAAGCGAAACCGAAACCGTTCAAGAGTAAGTTTGCTTTTTTTAAGTTGCGAGTTGTCGCACTGAGAAATTAAAAATTAGCAGGGGCGTGGCGTCGGCTGCGCCCCTTATTTGATACCCTATGAAATATTTGTTGCTCAAACAATTCAGAGATTTTAGGACAAGCGTTTTTCTGAATATAAGCGTCTTTTTTATAGCTTTTTTCGGCGTACTGTTTTTCAGCGGATTGAGCGCGGTGGGCAATAATATCCAATCGGGTATAGACGACTTTTACGATAAACACGCTCTTGCCGTATATACCGTTTCCAATAAGATATCGCTAAGCGAACTTTCCGCGATAAGGGACGAACTTTGCGCGGACGGCGCAGCCGAAATGGACGCGGTCACGCTCAAAGTAAACGGAGTCAATCGCAACGCGCTTGTTTCGCTCTTTCCGAGCAAAGATCATAGGGTGAATATCCCCGAGATCGTAAGCGGAACTATGCCCGAGAACTCTTTTGAGGCGCTCATAGACGTCGGGTTTGCGGAAACAAACGGCGTAAAAACGGGCGATAAATTTACGATAAAGATAGAGCGGGAGCCGTATGAGATAACGATCGTCGGGCTCGCTCGATTCCCCGATCATCTCTATAAGGGCGATTCCATTCCGCGTATCGAAGAAACGTGCGTACTGAAAGTATATGTCGATCTCGACATAAAAGTGGATACATTGTATATCGTCACCGAACTCGACGAACAGGGCATAAGGGACAAATTGTGCGCCATTACCGATAAAAATAGTTTTGCCGATGCGCAAATATTCGGCCGTGATGAAAATGTTTCGGTAGTACGAGTAAGAACGGATATACAGCTTATAAATTCGCTCATCGCCATATTGCCCGCCATTTGCCTTATAGCGTTATGCCTTATTCTTTACGTCAATATGTCCAAGCGAATAGAGGACGAAAGCTATACTATCGGCGTAATGAGCGCAAACGGAATGGGCAAGATGAGTATTGCGGTCGCTTACTGTTTGCCGTATCTTATATGGATACTCATAGGCGGACTATTGGGCGCGATAGTGGGCGTATCCGTCATGCCCGGCGTCTATATCGGCGTTCTCGAAAAGTTTTATACGCTTCCGACATTGCCGTCCACGGGAACGTTCGGAGCGATCTTCTTGCCGCTGTTGATACTCGGAGCAGTCACCGTTTTTGCCCTTATAGTGGCGATAATAGGCGTTATGATGTGCACGCCCACTCAGCTTATGCGTGGCAGAACCAAGAAAAGCGTAAAGATCTTGAACAAAGTCCGACTTCCGCTCACGCTCAAACTCAGCCTTAGAAATTTCCTGTCATACAAAAAGAAATCGTTTTTTACCATACTTTCGGCAATGTTGTGTCTGAGCCTTTTGTTCACGTCGTTCCTGCTCGACAATTCGGTCGATAATCTTCAGGAAACGGTGTACGGAAAGTACTATAATTACGACACGACGATTAGTTGGAACCTCGGCGACGGCTTGGATTATAACGCCGTCTGCGAGGACATATTGGCTACCGAATGTTTCGACGGCATAAAATACTGCGTCGAATTTCCCGCAACGGTGATGGTAGGCGAACAAAAGAGCGTTATAGTAAGTATAATAGATGAAGAGGATCCGTGCTATGACCTTTATGACGGGAACGGGAAGATAGAATTTTCAAACGACGGAGTGTATATTCCCGCGTCTTACGGCAAAATGGAAAGCATAACGTTGAAAGCTTATGGCATAGATCCCAAGCCGTTGGAACTCCCCGTGGTGGGCAGCTTTACCGATATGGGACTGTTCGGCGTAATATTTACGCGCGGATTTATTCAGAACAACGTCGATTTTATGAATTTCTTTATGACTCACGGAGCGGAATTTGCGGAATTGAGCACAACAGTGTATACGGTCAGGAGTGACGACGTTACCGAGGAGCAGGCAAGAAATAGCGTAAAGGGATTGGAAGAAAAGTATTCGGCGGCGTTCATGTATCAACAGCACAGCGTGACTTCCGACCGATTCAAACAGCTTTTCAAGGTGCTGGATATAACCGAACTCATTCTGTTCGTCGTGTGCGGAATAATGATGATTTTGCTCATTATCAACATCTCGTGCCTGAGTATATCTGACAGAATAAAGGATTACACGATCTTCAAGGCAATGGGAGTGGGCGCAAAACGCATAAACTTTTTGAATTCTTTGGAGAATTACTGTTCTATAATCATAGCGTTTATTCTCTCGTTGCCGCTCGGCATGTTGATTTCGAGCGAGATCATCAAGGGAGTGACGTTCATTACGGGAGTGGCGGTCTACTTGCATGTATACACGATAAGCATAGTCATTTTGGCGTGCGGCGCGGCGCTGAACGCGGCGGTCGGAAATATTTTTATAAACAGAAAAATAAGTAAAGTGAATATAGTCGATTCATTGAAAATAAAGGAGTGAAATGGGCGAATTATTAAAAGTAGAGGACCTTATCAAGAGTTATTCGACGGGCAAAAACGAATTTAAAGCGTTGAAAGGCATAAGTTTTACCGTGGAAGAGGGCGAATTTGTGCTTTTGTACGGAGATTCGGGCAGCGGAAAATCTACCGCTCTCAATATAATCGGAGGCATGGACAGGGCGAGTTCGGGCAAGGTGATCGTATATAATCGCGATATAACGTCATACAGCGACAAGCAACTCAACGAATATCGCCGCAATTATATAGGCTTCGTCTTTCAAAGTTACAATCTTATCAACAACCTTTCGGCGCGGGAAAATATCATGCTTGTCAGCGGCAAAGATCCCGACGTGGCGGACAAAATGCTCGAAGAAATGGGGCTCAAAGACAGAGCGGACGCTTTTCCGACCGAACTTTCGGGCGGCGAGGCGCAGAGAGTGGCTCTTGCGAGAGCGATGGCAAAATCGCCTGCAATGCTGTTATGCGACGAACCGACTGGCGCCCTCGATTACGACAACAGTCGCAGGGTAATGCAAGCTATAAAGCGATTGAACCGCGAAAGCGGCATAACGGTGTTGATGGTATCGCACAACCTCGCGTTTTTGCCGATAGCCGACAAAGTGATAAAACTCAAAAGCGGCTGGATAGAAAGCATTTCCGAAAATGACTCGCCCATATCGGTGGAAGAACTCGAATGGTAATAAAAAAGCCGTAAAAAATTTCAAAATACGGAAAAAGAATTTGCAATTATTTTACAATGTGTGCTACAATATAGGCGATGCAAACTTATTTAACGGGTTTGTAAGCGCAGTAGGTAGGCACAAAACGTTTTACGACGTAAAACAAAGCGGCAACATCTGCAAGATCTTTGATTTTGTAATTTTAAAATAAAAAATTCATAATACAAAAGTACGGAGTTAAAAATGAGTAATCTTTTATCGGCTTTAAATGTCGGCGGCGGTTTGTTCTTGTTTTTGGGCATAATAATGACTGTTATCGTTTTTGTTCTTGCGATATGGCTCATAGGAGCAAGTCAACGCGGTGAAAACTTAAAACTCAAACTCGCGCCCAAACATATCTTCTTTATAGTTTTGGCGATAGGCGCCGCGATAAGGATAGGCGTGGCGGTGAGCATGCGCGGACTCGTGGGCAGTCTTACCGCGTCCACGGCGACGAGGACAGGCTATACGGGGATATACAATATGGTTTACGCGCTTATAAACAACGGGCTCGATAACTTTTTGGAATCGTATCAATCGGCGCTCTATTATCCCGTGACCATGTATATACTTGCATTCTTCGGTTCGATAAGCGCATTGTTTTTCCCGATGAGCATATCGTCCGTGCCGACTATGATATTCCTCAAACTTCCGTTTATAATCTCGGATATTTTGCTTGCATATGTCGTGTATAAGATAGTGGCAAAATATGCGGGCGAAATCGTCGCTCTTGCGGCGGGCGGATTTGTGGCTCTTTGTCCCGTATTCATGCTCGGTTCCATATGGCCGAGTTACTATACTTTCTTTGCGTTGGCGCTTGCCGTCATAGCGTACTTCATGCTCGAAAGAAGTTATATAAAACTTATTGTGGCATATACCGTATGCGCGCTCATATGTTTCGAGTCGATATATCTGCTTCCGATAATAGCGGTATATCTCGTCTACGCATATGTAAAGAAGATAAAGGCGTACAAAAACGACAATTCGGGAGCAGGGCTCAACAGTCGCGAGTACGGAATGATCGTAAAGCTGCCCATAGTCACTGTCGTATGTATAATAGCGGCATATCTGCTTTCGTTGCCGTTTGCTCTCGGCTATGTGGGCGCCGATCCGTTCGCAATGCTTTACGTTTTGTATCTCAAACCTTTCGACAAATTCGCGTACTTCACTTATAACGGACTTTCGCTTTATAATATTTTCAACAAGAACGGAGTGCTTTTGAATCTTTCTTTCCCGACGTTCGTGTTCAGTCTGTTATTTATGGTGGCTATAACGGCAGTTACTCTCATAATATATCTTTCTAAAAAGAACAGGGCGAGCCTTGTTATGTTCATGTCGTACCTGCTTTTCACGATAAACATTTACTTTGTCAACTCGTCCGAGATCACGCTTTTGCCGTCGCTTATTATAATGCTCGTCGCATATTCCGTATTAAAGGAAAAGAGATTGCTCCATATCCTCGGGATAATCGCGCTCGCAGTATTCATTAACGCAACGGGAGCGCTTATAAGAGCGGATTATTTCATGGCAAACGCCAGCGCGGCAGTGGAACTTCTCAACGGCAGTTGGCTGGCGCTTAGCATAATCGCGTCCGTTATAGCCGTGATCTGTCACATATACTTTACGATCGTTTTGCTCGACGTAGTCATGAACGGCAGGATAAAAAAGATGTCCGTCGCCGACAATAAATTGACCTCGTCGTTAAAAGGATTGATAAAAATCAAGGACTGATAGACAATGCTGTCAAAAATCAATAGCTTCGGACTGGAAGGGATCAAGGGCTACGGAGTAACGGTAGAGATCGACATAGGAGCCGGTCTGCCTGCCGTTGACGTGGTCGGTCTGCCCGACGCGGCGGTAAAGGAATCAAAGGAGAGGGTAAGGAGCGCGATCCGCAACAGCGGGTTTATGTTTTCGCCAAAAAAAATAACGGTAAATCTTTCGCCCGCCGATACTAAAAAGACGGGAGCTATGTACGATCTGCCCATCGCGCTCGGTATGCTTTATGCGACCGAGCAATTTGTATGTAAGGATCTCGATCAATTTGCGATTTTGGGCGAACTGTCCCTTGACGGAAAAATAAAACCCGTCAGAGGCATTTTGCCCATAATAATTTCCGCGCTCGACCTCGGTTGCAAAAAGATCGTTATCCCCAAAGCCAACGTAAACGAGGCAAGTTATATAGGCGGGATCGACGTTTACGCGTTCGACACGTTGCGCGAAGTGGTGGGATTTTTGTCCGCTCCCGAACTTTACAGCCCGTGTCCCAAGATCGAGATAAACGAGCTCAAAGAGGAAAATAAGTATGCCGAGGATTTCGCTCTCGTAAAGGGGCAGTATGCCGCAAAGAGGGCAATGGAGATAGCCGCTGCGGGCGGTCACAATATCCTCATGATAGGACCTCCGGGCGGCGGCAAGACCATGCTCGCAAGGTGTTTGCCCACCATTTTGCCCGATATGACCGTTCCCGAGGCGCTCGAAACCACAAAGATACACAGCGTCGCGGGCTTGCTCGACGATCAAAAGGGCATAATCCTCACGCGTCCTTTTCGCGCTCCGCACCATACGGGCAGCAAGATAGCTCTTACGGGGGGCGGCGCTAATGCCAAACCGGGGGAAATAAGTCTTGCTCATAACGGCGTACTGTTTATGGACGAATTGCCCGAGTACCCGCGCGACACGCTCGAAATTTTGCGCCAGCCTCTGGAAGATAACGTCATAACCATAGCGAGAGCGCAACGAACGGTGGAATATCCCGCCAATTTTATGCTTGTCGCGAGCATGAACCCGTGTCCGTGCGGCAATTACGGCTCTAAGACTCATGAGTGTACATGCACGCCCGCGCAAATAAGCAAGTATATGTCCAAGCTGTCGGGTCCTTTAATGGACAGGATAGACATACATATCGAAGTGGATAACGTTTCGTACGGCGACCTCGCGTCCAAGAACGAAGCCGAAAGTTCCGAAAAGATAAAAGAGCGCGTAAACAAAGCAAGACAGATACAGCTCGAACGCTTTAAAGGTCAAGGGATATACAGCAATTCCAAGATGAACAACAGAATGGTCGCGGAATATTGCAAGCTGGACGACGAGAGCGAGCGTATACTCAAAATTTCTTTCGAGCGCTTGGGAATGTCGGCAAGAGCGTATAATCGCATACTCAAAGTTGCGCGCACGATAGCCGATCTGAGCGGAATGAAGGATATTTCGCCCATGCATATTACCGAAGCGATAGGATATCGCAGCTTGGATAGGAGAGTAAGGTGAACGAAAACAAACTGTATTTCTGGTTGTCCCTTTCGGGAATTTCCGACAGACGTCTTAACGCTTTGCTCGAAATTTGTTCGCCCGCCGAACTTTGGGAAGAATTGCCCAAAAGCGAAAAACTTCGCGAGTTCATGGGAGAGAAGCACAGCGACGCTCTCATGCGTTTTCGTTATGAAAGTTTTCTCGACAGGGAGATAAACAAGATTTATCAAAGGGGTATAAATATAGTTACAAGGGCGTCGGAGGATTTTCCCGAGAAGTTGCGTAATAAGGAAGTCTGTCCGCCTGTCGTTCTGTATTATAAGGGGGATCTCAAACTCGCTCAAACCAATTGCGTCGCGATAGTGGGGACGCGCGCATGTTCCCACTACGGCAGAGAGGTCGCCGAAACGTTCGCTCGCGACCTTTCGGCGGCGGGAGTAACGGTGGTGAGCGGGCTCGCTACGGGCATAGACGGTTACGCTCATTCCGAAACGTTGAAGAGCGGCGGAAAGACCATCGCCGTGCTTGGCGGCGGATTGGACAGGATCACGCCCGTGTCGAATATCAAGCTGAGCGAGGAGATAGAGTACAGCGGATTGATCCTTACGCAGTATTCGCCCGAAACTTCGCCGACGCGATATACCTTTCCCGAACGCAATCGGATAATCGCAGGTCTTTCGCTCGCGACGGTCGTTGTCGAAGCGGGAGAAAAGAGCGGAGCGCTCATCACAGCCGACTTTGCGCTCGAACAGGGACGCGAGGTCTTTGCCGTGCCGGGAAATATCACTTCGAGCAAGTCAAAAGGAACGAATAAGCTGATAAGCGCCGGCGCCAGACCCGCGCTGAGTGCCGACGACATTTTGGAAGAATTACGACTTAATATTCCAAAAAAAGAAAAATCACCCGCTTTGTCGCTGGACTTTTTCGAAGAAAAGATTTATACTCTACTTCAAGATGGGGATAAATCCTTGGAAGAACTTATCGAAATGTCCGATCTGCACGCTTCCGAAATAAACGCAACGGTCACAAGCATGGAGATCAAAGGTATAATAGTAAGAAGATCGGGTACATACGGTATTAGATAAAGGAGAAATATGAAGCTCGTTGTTATAGAAGGTATAGGAAAGAAAGAAACGGTGGAAAAATATCTCGGAAAGGGATACAAGGTATTTGCCACTCGCGGTCATGTCCGCGATCTGCCGTCCAAAAGGCTTGCTGTAAGTGTAAAAGACAATTTCGAGCCGCATTACGAAACCATTCCCGCCCAAAAGGAAACGGTGGCAAGGTTAAAGGAAGAGGCAGCAAAGGCGGACGAAGTCCTGCTCGCGACCGACCCGGACCGTGAGGGAGAGGCCATTTCGTGGCATGTCGCGGAACTTTTGGGGCTTAACAAATCCGACAATATCCGAATCGCTTTTAACGAGATAAGCAAGAACGCCGTGCAGAACGCGCTCAAAAATCCAAGACCGATAGACGAAAATCTCGTTGACGCGCAGCAAGCGCGCCGCGTGCTCGACAGATTGGTCGGTTATAAGATCTCTCCCGTTTTGTGCAAAAAGATACAAAGCAAACTTTCGGCGGGCAGAGTCCAATCCGTAACGCTGAGGCTCATAGTCGAGCGCGAACGCAAGATACGCGCCTTTAAGCCCGAGGAATATTGGCCGTTTTCTTCGGTTTTGAGTAAGGGCAAGAAGAAATTCAAAGCGATCCTGTCTACCAAACTCAATAAAAGTTTTAAACTTTCGAGCAAAGAGGACGTCGACAAGGTCGTTTCCGAACTTGACGGAAAAGAATATGAGGTAACTTCGGTAAAAAGATCGGTCACACGTTCAAAACCGTCCGCACCCTTTACGACTTCCACAATGCAACAGGACGCATTGAACAAGTTGGGCATGACGTTGAGCCAGACGACGCAGACCGCGCAGAACTTATACGAGGGTATAGAGATACCCGGCGAGGGCAAGATCGCGCTCGTTACCTATATCCGTACCGACAGCACGCGCGTTTCGTCGGGAGCGATGCAAGAGGCGCGGGAATTTATTACCTCGAAATTCGGCAAAGAATATGTGCCAACTAAGCCCAATATCTACGCCACAAAAAAATCGGCTCAGGACGCGCACGAAGCTATACGACCCATAACGCTCGAACGTACGCCCGAAAGCCTCGAAGGTGTGCTTTCCAAGCCCAATTATCGCCTGTATAAACTTATTTACGACAGATTTTTGGCAAGTCAGATGAGCGACGCCACTTACGATTCGCTCAATGTGGAGATAAAGGCGGGGGATTACGGCTTCAAAGTCACGGGCAAAACGCCTAAATTCGCAGGTTATACGGCAGTTTACAAAAATTTCGTCGAGCCGAAAGACGATGACGACGAGCAATCGAGTTTGCCCGCTCTCGCGGAAGGCGACAAGCCCGAATTTATAAAATATAATTACGAACAAAAATTTACCAAACCGCCCGCGCGCTATACCGAGGCGTCTATCGTCAAAGAAATGGAGGAAAAGGGCATAGGCAGACCCGCAACTTACACTCCGACGGTGACGTTGCTGTTCAGCCGCGGTTATACCGAACGGGAGGGCAAGAGCATTTATCCGACTGAACTCGGCGAAAAAGTGACCGATATGCTCGTCAAATATTTTCCCGACATTATGAATGTGAAATTTACCGCCGACATGGAAGAAAGATTGGACGAGATCGAAGACGGTTCGAGAGTCTGGAACAGCGTGGTAGGGGAATTTTACAATGGCTTCGATGAGAAAGTCGCAGTCGCAATGGGCGACAGCTTTTCGCTTAAACCGCCCGACGAAGTGAGCGACGTGATTTGCGAATCGTGCGGCGCCAAAATGGTTATAAAACAGGGACGTTACGGCAGATTTTTGGCGTGCCCCAACTATCCCAAATGCAAGAACACCAAGCCTCTCGATCAGGACGATAAGCCCATAGAGGCAAAGCCTCCCGTCGAGGGCGAAAAGTGCGAAAAATGCGGTAAACCTATGGTTTTGCGCAAGGGAAGATTCGGCGACTTCTGGGCATGCTCGGGCTATCCCAAATGCAAAAACATAAAAAATATAGAAAATAAGGAAGAGGATTACGGCTCTTGCCCCCTTTGCGGCAGACCGCTCAAAGCGATAAAAGGCAAATCGATGTTCTTCGGCTGCTCGGGCTATCCCGAATGTAAATTTACATCGGCTTACAAGGTTTCTCAGACCAAATGCCCGACGTGCGGCTCATACATGACGGAGCGCAAGTACGGCGGCAAAGACTACCTTGTTTGCGCAAACAAAGAATGCGGCAAGAAATATCTGGTCCATTCCGAAGAAGCTCATGACTGACATAACTATAATCGGCGCAGGTCTGGCGGGTTGCGAGGCTGCGCTGACTCTTTCTTCGCTCGGACATAACGTAACGCTTTACGATGCAAAACCCGCGACTATGTCCGCGGCTCATCACAGCGACAACTTTGCCGAGGTCGTATGCAGTAATTCGTTTAAGAGCGACGATCTCTATTCGGGAAGCGGATTATTAAAAGCCGAGCTTCGTATTTTGGGCTGTAAACTTCTCGAAGTCGCCGATAGGGTAAAGGTCCCTGCCGGCGGCGCTTTGGCTGTCGATCGCGAAAAATTTTCGTCGCAAGTGACGGCGCTTATCAAAAACGACCCGAAAATCACGGTAAAAACCGAAATTGTGGACAAGATCGACCTGTCTATGCCACACATAATATGCACAGGTCCGTTGACTTTGGAGCCTTTAAGTTCTTTTCTTAATGAAATTTTGGGACAAAGTTTGTACTTTTACGACGCTGCCGCTCCTATAATTTCGGCGGATTCAATCGATATGTCGCGCGTTTTTACGGCGAGTCGATACGATAAGGGCGAGGGCGATTACATAAATTGTCCGCTCACAAAAAACGAGTATTATGAATTTGTAAGGGAACTCATTGCCGCCGAGCGCGTTCGTCAAAGAGAGTTTGAAAAAGACGAGATCTTCGAGGGGTGCATGCCCATCGAGATCATGGCAATGCGCGGCGTCGACACACTCAGATTCGGTCCGCTCAAACCGGTAGGCATGGTGGATCGTAACGGAGAGATGCCCTTTGCCGTAGTCCAACTCCGAAAGGAAAACGAAGAGGGAACAATGTTCAATATCGTCGGCTTTCAGACCAATTTGAAATTCGGCGAACAAAAGAGGGTATTCGGGCTTATACCCGCACTGAAAAACGCGGAATTTTTAAGATACGGCGTAATGCACAGAAACATGTTCATAAATGCGCCCAACGCCATAGACAGGCACTTCATGCTCAAAAAATATCCCGACTGCTTTATTGCGGGACAACTGAGCGGAGTGGAGGGATATGTCGAAAGCATAGCTTCGGGGCTTTTGGCTGCGCTCAATATGGACAGGGCTCTTTCGGGCAAAAGAATGCTCGATTTGCCGAGAGAAACCATGCTCGGCGCTTTGACCATATATCTCGAAACTCATCATTATGATTTTCAGCCCATGAACGCCAACCTCGGTCTGCTTGCGCCGCTCGACAGGATAGTCAAGGATAAGGCTTTGCGCAAAAGGGAAATGTGCGACAGGGCGATAGAAATAATGAAAAAGCTGAAAAACGATTGATTTATTTTTCTCTTTAATGTATACTTGAATAAAAGGAGTTAAAAAATGGAAATAAGAGGAACTACCATAGTAGGAATAAAAAAGAACGGAAAAACGGTTATAGCGGGAGACGGTCAGGTCACGGCAGGTCAACAGGTCATAATGAAAGGCAACGCTCGCAAGGTACGCCGTTTGTACAACGATAAGGTGGTAATAGGCTTTGCGGGCTCGGTAGCCGACGCTTTTTCGCTTTCGGAGCTGTTTGAGCAGATGCTCAACAAGTACAGCGGCAATTTGATGCGAAGCGCGGTCGAACTCGCTCAATTGTGGCGGGGCGACAAGGTGCTTCGTCAGCTTGAAGCGATGATGATAGTTGCGGACGCCGAACATATGTTCGTGCTTTCGGGCGTAGGCGACGTTATCGAACCCGAGAACGGAATATGCGCGATAGGCAGCGGCGGAAATTACGCGCTTGCGGCGGCTCGCGCGCTTGCCAAAAACACCGACATGGACGCAAAGCAGATAGCGATAGAAGCAATGACCATTGCGTCCGAAATTTGCATTTTCACAAACAACAACCTTGTTGTGGAGGAGGTATAATATGGAAATGTCACCCAAGCAGATAGTCGCCGAACTCGACAGATATATCATAGGACAGACGGACGCAAAAAAAGCGGTAGCCATTGCTCTCCGCAACAGATACAGACGCAGTAGACTTCCCGAGGAGATAAAGGACGAGATAACGCCGAAAAATATCATCATGAAAGGTCCGACAGGCGTAGGCAAGACCGAGATCGCCCGCAGGCTCGCAAAACTCGTTAAGGCTCCTTTTATAAAGGTTGAGGCGACCAAATTCACCGAAGTCGGATATGTTGGGCGCGACGTCGAATCTATGGTCCGCGACCTTGCCGAAACGGCTATCCGCCTTGTAAAGGAAGAAAAAATGGCGGACGTCGAAGTTCGCGCAAGGGAAAAGGCGGAAAAGAGCATCGCCGACGCGATCATCAAGGCGAAAAAGAGCAAGAACATCGATACGCCCGACGATATACTGTCGAAAAACGTTTACGAAGAGCTTCGCAGCGGTAAACTCGACAATATCATAGTAGATATAGAGGTGGACGACACGCCGCGCAGTATGGAGATCATTCCGGGCAGCGGAGCCGAAATAAACCTCGGACAGATAATGGGCGGGCTTTTGCCTCAACGCAAGAAGCATCGCAAGGTCACTGTCAAAGAGGGGCTCAAACTTCTGACGATATCCGAAAGCGAAAAACTTATCGATATGGACAATATTACCGCCGAGGGCATACGCAGAGCAGAGCAAGAGGGCATAATCTTCATCGACGAGATAGATAAGATCGCGGGCAAAGGGGCTTCAAACGGTCCCGACGTTTCGAGAGAGGGCGTTCAACGCGACATTTTGCCGATAGTTGAGGGAAGCACGGTAATGACCAAGTATGGCGCGCTCAAAACGGATTATATATTGTTTATAGCGTCGGGCGCGTTCCACGTTTCAAGCATAGGCGACCTTATCCCCGAACTTCAAGGCAGATTCCCCATTCGCGTCGAACTTCAAAGTCTGACGTACGATGACTTTGTCAACATTCTTACGGTGCCCGAAAACGCTATCACAAAGCAATATGCCGAACTTTTAAAGGTGGACAATATCAACCTCAAATTCACCCGAAGCGCGATAGAGGCAATGTCGCGCATAGCGGTGGACGAAAATTCCACGAGCGAGGATATCGGAGCGCGCAGACTTTACACTATCATGGAAAATTTATTGGAGGACGTAAGTTTTAATGCGAGCGGCGATCACCCGCTTATCGATGTCGATATCGATGAAAAATACGTTTTGGAACACTTGGGCAAGCAAGTTGCGAGCCACGATCTTAAAAGATATATTTTATAAGGTGGAACTATGATAAACATTCCCAAAGGGACCAAAGACGTTTTGCCGTCCCAAAGTTACAAATGGCAATATATAGAAGAGGAGATCCGAAAGGTGTGCAAATTGTTCGACATACTCGAAATTCGCACGCCGACTTTCGAGCATACCGAACTCTTTTTGCGATCGATAGGCGACGAAACGGACGTCGTTTCCAAGGAAATGTACACTTTCCTCGACAAGGGCAACCGTTCGATAACGCTGAAACCGGAGGGTACCGCTTCCACGGCGCGCAGTTATGTCGAAAACAATCTCGAAGCCATGTCTTTGCCCATAAAAATGTTTTATATAACGCCCGTATTCCGATACGAGGCTCCGCAGGCGGGCAGGCTTAGAGAGCATCACCAATTCGGCGTGGAAATGTACGGCGCGGCTTCTCCTTATGCGGACGCGGAAGTTATAAACGCGGCATATACGCTATTGAAGAGGCTGGGAGTAAAGGATCTTGTTCTCAATATCAACAGCATAGGCTGTCCTCAATGCCGCAAAAAGTTCAACGCCGCGCTCAAAGAATATCTGTTGGGCAACATCGACAATATGTGCGATAATTGCAAACGCAGATTTTCGGTAAATCCTTTGCGCATACTCGATTGCAAAAACGAACATTGCAAACAGATCGTTTCGGGCGCGCCGAATATTCTGGACTACATCTGCGACGATTGCAGAACGCATTTCGAAAAATTGCAGACCATTCTCGCCGACGAGGGGATACCGTTCAAGGTCAACAGCTCTATCGTGCGCGGGCTTGATTATTACACAAAAACCGTTTTCGAGTTCGTCACTACGTCGCTCGGCGCGCAGGGCACGGTGTGCGGCGGAGGGCGTTATGACGATCTCGTATCCTCGATAGGGGGCAAGCCGACCCCTTGCGTCGGATTCGGCATGGGTATAGAGCGGCTTATAATGCTTCTCGAAGCAAACGGAAAGGAATTTCCCATATCCCGTCCCGATTACTTTATAGCCTGTCAATCCGAGCAATGCAGGGATCTGTGCCGCAAGATCGTATCCGATCTCCGCAACAAGGGTTTTACGGTCGAAACCGATTTTATGGGGAGAAGTTTAAAGGCTCAATTCAAATTTGCCGACAAGATCGCCGCAAAATATACTGTCGTGATAGGCGAGAGCGAAGCGGAAAGCGGCAAAGCCGAAATAAAGCGCATGTCCGATGGCGAAAAGCAGGAAAAAACGCTTGACGATTTGGTTTGGACATTGTAAAATAGTCTACGGAAAATATAATTTTCCGCTATAAAACAGAACATCTAAAAGGAGAATCAAAATGATAGATTTAAAAATTATTCAACAGCAAGATCCCGAACTTTGCGCAAGCATGGTCAAAGAGCTTGAACGTCAAAGAGGCAATATCGAGCTTATAGCTTCCGAGAACTTTGTAAGCCCCGCCGTCATGGCTGCGGTAGGTTCGCACCTTACCAATAAATATGCCGAGGGATACAGCGGCAAACGTTATTACGGCGGCTGCATGTTCATCGACGAGGTGGAAACTCTCGCAATCGAGCGCGCCAAGAAACTCTTCAATTGCAATTTCGCAAACGTTCAGCCTCACAGCGGCGCGTCCGCCAACCTTGCCACTTTCGTTGCATTGCTCAATATGGGCGATACCGTGCTCAGCATGAGCCTTGCGGACGGCGGACACCTTTCGCACGGAAGCCCCGTAAACTTCTCGGGCAAAAATTTCAATATCGTTTCTTACGGCGTGGACGAAAAGACCGAAATGATCAATTACGACGAGGTCGAAAGACTTGCTCTCGAACACCACCCAAAACTCATTCTTGCGGGCGCGAGCGCATATTCCCGCACGATAGATTTCAAGCGTTTCCGTGAGATCGCGGACAAAGTGGGCGCATATCTTATGACCGACATCGCCCATATCGCGGGACTTGTGATAGCAGGCGAGCATCCCAGCCCGTTCCCGTACGCGCACGTCGTTACCACCACCACCCATAAGACGCTCAGAGGTCCCAGAGGCGGCATGATAATGACCAACGACGAAGAGATCGCAAAGAAGATCAACAAGGCAATATTCCCCGGAGTGCAAGGCGGTCCGCTCGAACACGTTATCGCGGGCAAGGCTGTGGCATTGGGCGAGGCTCTTAAACCCGAATTCAAAACTTATCAGCATCAGGTAATTCTCAATGCGCGTACTCTTGCAAAGGCTCTTATGGATAACGGCATAAGCCTTGTTTCGGGCGGTACCGACAATCACCTTATGCTTGTCAAACTTATCGGCTATGACGTTACGGGCAAGGAACTCGAAACTCTCCTTGACGAATGCAATATCACCGTCAACAAGAACTCCATTCCGCACGATCCTCAGAAGCCGACTGTCACCAGCGGCATAAGAGTAGGTACCCCCAGCGTTACCACGAGAGGAATGAAAGAGGACGATATGCGAATTATCGGTAACTGCATCGCTAAGGTAATAAAGGAAAAAGAGGCGGCTTTGGACGAAGTAAGAGCCGAAGTCAAGAAACTTTGCAAGAAATATCCTCTTTATGCTAACGACGTAAATATCTGAGATAATTCGGTAGAATTATGATAAAAAGTCCGTTCGGAAAGATCGGACTTTTTCTTATGTTCGGTCGACTTTTTTATGTTCGGTCGGACTTTTTTTATTGCGTCAAAAAAGAAAAATTTAAATTTTGCCAAATGAATTTTGAATAAGAATGATCGGAAAATAGGAAACTATGTTTATGAATAGGCGATCACGAGCGTATATTTTGTTGTCGATCCTCATTGTTATCTCGGTATTTTCGAGTCGCTGTTTTGTATATGCCGAAACGGTGGCTTTGCCGGGCGGATTTCCCGTGGCTATGGTGCTCGACATAGACGGAGCGGTCATAGACGAGGTCGGTTCGGTGCGAACGGCGGTCGGAAACGCGAGCCTTGGCAACAAATTGAAAAGGGGGGACACGATAACCGAAATAGACGGCGACAAGGTGAGCGGCTGCGACGAGATCGTCGAAAAGATCGAGGACGGCGACGGAGCGGAAATGCTGATTACGCTACTGAGAAACGGAGAGGAGATGACCGTTTCCGTCACACCGTATATCGAGAGCGACAGCGGGATATACAAACTCGGCGTCTATTTGCGCGATACTGTTTCGGGCGTCGGCACCGTCACTTATACAAGAGAAAACGGTTTTTTTGTCGCGCTCGGACATAAGATATCCGATACTGCCGCAAATTACGATGTCCCCATAAGTGGCGGAAAAATTTACGAATGTGAACTTGTCGGCGTTGTCAAAGGCAAACGAAACGATCCGGGCGAACTTCGGGTCACGGCAAAGGGCGATCCGATAGGCGAAGTCGTGCGCAGTACCGAATACGGAGTAGTGGGAAAGTTTTACAAGCGAGCGGACGGCGAAAGATCTCCTCTCGGGACAAAAGACGAGGTAACGCCGGGCAAGGCGTACATTATTACCACCGTTAGCGACAGACCCGAAGCGTACGAAGTGGATATAATCAAAGCGGTAAATCAACCATATGCCGCGCCGAAAGGCATGATAATAAGAGTGACGGACAAAAGGCTTCTGGACATTTCGGGCGGTATAGTGCAGGGAATGAGCGGCAGTCCGCTCATGCAAAACGGAAAGATAATCGGAGCGGTCACTCATGTGTTTGTAAACGATCCCACAAAGGGATATGCTATATATGCCGATTGGTTGCAGTCGGCTTAAAGGAGGAAAAATGAAAAAAATAAAGATATTGGCTGTAATTGTGTTTGCGTTGCTGCTCGCATTCTTGCCGAGGTCAAACGTCGCTTTCGCCGAAGAAAGCTATAAAGCGAGAGCGGCGCTTTTGATGGACTACAATACGGGAGAGGTACTGTTTGAGCAAAACGCCGATGAACGTTTGCAAATTGCGAGCATGGTGAAGATAATGACTTTGGATATCATCTTTGATGAGATAGAAAAAGGCAATTTAAAGACCGACGACGAGATAACGGTGAGCGAAAACGCTTCGAGCATGGGCGGTTCGCAGGCGTTTTTGGACGCAGGCTGTTCGTATAAGGCGGACGAACTTATAAAAAGCATAGTGGTCGCGTCTGCAAATGATTCGTGCGTTGCAATGGCGGAACATATCGCGGGCAGCGTATCGAATTTTACCGCGCGCATGAACGATAAGGCGGAAAAATTGGGTATGACAAACACTTGCTTTGTGAACTGTACGGGACTTCCCGCGCCCGGGCAATATTGTTGCGCGAATGACGTGGCTAAAATGTTCAGAGAACTCGTTTCTCACAAGAACTTTTTCGACTATTCGGGGATATGGATGTTCGATTTCGTTCATCCGAGCGGCAGGATCACTCAACTTAGCAACACCAATAAACTTATAAGATTTTACGAGGGGTGCGACGGCGGAAAAACGGGATTTACTTCCGAGGCGCTTTCCTGTCTTGCCGCAACGGCAAAGAGAGGAAATACGAGGTTTATTTCGGTCGTAATAGGGGCGCCCGATTCCAAGACGCGCAACGCGCAGATTTCGACAATGCTCAACAATGCTTTCGCCGATTACGAAACAAAGCAATTCGTCTTTAAGGAGAACGGGTGCGGCTTTGTCGAAGTGCGTAACGGCAAGGAGAAAACGGTCGAATGTGCGCCCGAAGAGGATTATTTTGTCCTTACCAAAAAGGGAGAGGAGCCTGACGTTCGTTGCGACTTCGATATATGGAGCGTTCCCGCGCCCGTAAAAAAAGGCGATGTGGTGGGAAAAGTTACGATTTATGTGTCGGAAAATGCAAAAAAGGAAATAAATATCGTGGCTATGTCAGACATAAACAGGCGCGGATACAAGGATATACTCGACGATATTATAAAAGAGTGGTGATCCGAGATCCGATATTATCTCTTGACATGATAAAATGCGTTCTAAAAATAGGACGCATTTTTTATTGACTGGACCGACAAAAAATGGTACAATATTTGAGTATGATAAATATTTTATTTAATTCCCAACTCGATATATTTTCGCGAATTTTACTGTTCGTCGTCGTAGCGATCGCGCTGTTGTTTTCGATAACGCTGCACGAAATTTCTCATGGACTTGTCGCGCATTGGAACGGCGATGATACGGCGAAAGTAAACGGCAGGCTCTCGCTCAATCCTTTGAAACATTTCGACCCATTGGGAGCTATTATGATGCTGTTTGTGGGCTTCGGTTACGCAAAGCCCGTTCCCGTAAATCCGTACAATTTCAAAAACTATCGTAAAGGTTGCATACTTGTTTCCATAGCCGGCGTAACGACGAACATCATCATTTCATTTGTATCGTCTGCGCTGTACGTTCTTATGGACGCATTGTACGTCAAGTCGGGAGCGATAGGGCTGCTTGTTCTGAGTTTGTTCTTTTATTATCTCAGTTGGTTCAACATTGTGCTCTGCTTTTTCAATATTTTGCCGTTCTTTCCTTTGGACGGATTCAACCTTATAAAGGCGCTTTGCAAGCGCGAAAACGGCTTTATTCGTTTTATGCGCAATTACGGTCAATATATTTTGATCGCGTTTGTCATAATCTCGCTCATAGTGGGAAGATTGAACGCTCCCGTATTTTTAAGTCCGCTCGATCTTTATTTTGATTACACGGCGGGCTATGTTCATACGGGCTTTTTGAAGCTGTGGTCGCTCATATTCGGAGGTATTTGATATGTCCGATTACGAAAAATTATTTGCCGAAGACGGATACGAAGAGGACGAAACGGCTTACAGATTCAAACTCAACGATTTCGAGGGTCCTCTCGATACGTTGTTGTTCCTCATAAGAAAGTCCAAGATGAGCATCGAGGACGTGCAGATCTCGCTTATCACCGAGCAATATCTCGAATTTATGAAAGAGATCGATACGGTGGATCTTGACAAAGCTTCCGAATTTATATCCATGGCGGCGTTGCTTTTGGAGATAAAATCCAAGTCGCTTTTGCCCAAACCTCCCGAACCGGAACCTGACGTTCAGGACGAAGAAAAGGCGCTCCGTCAGCAACTCAAACTCTACGCCATGTATAAGGAAGCGGCAGAAAAGATGCGCGAGTCCGAAACGGAGGACGTTTTCTATCGCGGACCCGATCCGTCGGTGGGGCAGCCCCGATTGCAGATAAAAGACATGAATAAAGACGGACTTATGGAAGCGCTGAAAAGAATGTTCGTCAAGATCGAGGAACGGGCGGCGCTTCAAGCGGAACGTCATATCGTGATGGACAGATTCACCGTTGCCGAAATGGTGGAAGTCATAAAGGAAAAACTCGAACATAAACCTCAGGTTTCGTTCTTCGAACTTTTTGACGAGGATTATACAAAGAGCGAAGTGATAACGACTTTTCAGGCATTGCTCGAACTCTTGAAGAATCAACAGGTCACAGCGAAGCAGAACGCGCTGTTTGACGACATAATAATACATAAGGCGGTTTGATTATGGAAATAGAAAAACTCGACAACGCTTTGGAGGCTCTTCTTTTCGTGTCCGGCGACGGATTGAAATTGACCGACATAATGGAAATTCTCGAACTCCAAAAATCGGAGTTGAATTCGGCGATAAAGCGCCTCAAAGAAAAATATTCCGACGGGTGTGGGATACATCTCATAAGTTATAACGGCAAGATCCAATTCGCGTCCAATCCCGATTATGCCGAGATCGTTTCCACCGTGCTCAATCCTATAAAGGAAAAGGCGCTGACAAACGCAACGCTCGAAACGGTGGCTATAATAGCATACAAACAGCCGATAACAAGGCTCGAACTCGAAAGTATACGAGGCGTAAACTGTGATTATGTCGTGCAGACTTTGCTCAATCATAATCTTATCGAGGTGGTAGGGCGCAAGGACGTCATAGGCAAGCCGCTACTATACGGCACAACGGACGAATTTTTGAAACGTTTTCAGATAGAATCCATTAAGGATCTGCCCGACTATGAACAGCTTTTGGAAAACATAAGGATAATTACGGACGCTGCCGAAACGAACGAACAAAAGGGCTTATATAACGAGTTTGAACTTCCGCCCGAGGACGAAATACCCGAATTTTTGCAAGGCGAAAAGGTCGATAAGATAGAAGCATGAGCGCAGTCGATATTATATTAGTCGCGTTATTCTTGTTTTTTATAGGCAGTACGCTCGGCTGGGTGTTGGAAGTTCTGTTCCGAAGATTTTTCTCCGCAAAAAAATGGATAAATCCGGGTTTTTTGACGGGACCGTATCTTCCTCTTTACGGATTCGGAGTGGTTGCGCTGTTCGGTCTGTCGTATATCCCAATAAATACGGGCTATCGTTGGCTCGACTCCGTGCTCATCATTCTTATTATGGGCGTTGCCATGACCGTTATCGAATATATAGCGGGATTGATATTCATTAAGGGAATGAAGATCAGACTGTGGGATTACAGCAAAAGGTGGGGGAACATACAAGGACTTATTTGTCCGCTGTTTTCGTTTTTCTGGTTGCTCATTGCCGCGTTCTTCTATCTGGTCATCGACAAAACCGTTATAGACGCGGTGGCATGGTTTGTCCATCATATCGAGTTTGCGTTTGTAGTGGGAATGTTCATGGGCGTTTTCGCCGTGGATCTGGCGCATTCGCTCGATCTTTCCAACAGAGTACGCAAGTTTGCAAAGGAAAATCAAGTTATCGTGCATTTTGAAAAACTCAAAGAAACCTTGTACGATAAGATAAAAGAAACCAAGCAAAAGCCCGTATTCATGTTTCCGTTCAAGCGTCTGTCCGCGCTCAAAGACGAGTTGGCGACCGTCAAGGAAAAGTTCTCATCGAATAGTAACAAGGGCGCCAAACGTGCGGAGAAAGAGGCGAAAAAGTAATTTTGACGCAGTGACCTCTTGAATTTGTCTGACATAATAAGCAATTTGACTGAAAAAGGAGTAAATAAAATGAAAATCGCTATCAGTTCCGAAACCTCGTGCGATTTACCGAAAGAATTTATAGACAAATACGGCATAAAGATCTTGCCGTATCATATCCAAATAGGCGACGAAGTGTTTGACGACGGAGAACTTTCCACCGAGGAACTTTTCGAGCATGCCGACGCCAAAAAGACTTTGCCAAAAACTTCGGCAATAAACGAGGACGAGTTCGAAAAACATTTCTCCGAAATTTTGAAAGAGTACGACGGTATAGTGCATATATCGCTTTCGAGCGAACTTACTTCGGCGACCAAAAATGCCGAAAATGTGGCAAAGCGTTTCGACAACGTGCATGTGGTGGACAGCCGTACGCTTTCAACGGGCATAGGCGTTCTCGCGCTTTACGCTTGCGAACTTGCGGCAAAGGGGCTTGACGCCGCCGAAATAGCGCGCAAGGTCAGGGAAAAAACCCCGTATGTTCAGGTGAGCTCGGTCATCGAACGGTTGGACTATTTGTATAAGGGCGGCAGATGCAACAGCCTCGTATATCTCGGCGCAAATCTTTTGAAGATCCGCCCGCGCATCATGATAAAAAACGGCACGATAGGCAACGATAAAAAATATCGCGGCAATATCGTCAGAGTTTTGGAGCAGTATTGCAGGGATCTTCTCAGCGAGTACAACGATCCCGATCCGAATTGCGTTTTTGTCGTTTATACGACCGCGACTCCCGAGATGATCGCCGTTGCCAAAAAAGTTTGCAAGGAGTTCGGCATAAAGCATGTGTACGAATCGCAGGCGGGCGGAACGGTGGCTTCCCATTGCGGGGCGCATACGCTCGGTCTTATGTACCTCAACGACGGCGGAAGAAGAGATTGACGATAACTCAAACAAATATTAAAAAAATCGTCTTTTGCCGTTGACAAACTTCGTGCGATATTATATAATTATCATACAAGAACGATTTCTTGTATAAATACCGATAAAAGCATATAATAATCTTGCCTGACGCGAGGAGAGATCCGAATGAAAGGGTGAACAAGAACCGACATTTTTTTGCTTCGCCCTTTATCAAGGCGAAGCATTTTTTATAGGAGGAATATTATGGAAGAAAAAAACGAAACGAGGATCGCCGTTATAGGCATCATAGTGGAAAACAGAGAATCGGTGGACAAACTCAATTCGATCCTGCATGAGTACAGGCACATCATAATAGGAAGAATGGGATTGCCGTACAAAGAGCGAAACATCAGCATAATCAGTATAGCCGTGGACGCGACGCAGGACGTCATATCGGCGCTTTCGGGCAAAATAGGTAATTTGCCCGGCGTAAGTACAAAGACCGCTTTATCGAACGTTACAAGCCATGAATGAGGTTTTGACGTTAATAGACAAACTCGAAGAATCGGGCGCGCTCTCGCTCGACGAATACGAGCGTATCGTAGACGGATATACCGCGGAAAACGCCGATATTCTCGCAAAAAAAGCGACTTCGGTCAAACGAAAATATTACGGCGACGAGGTTTATGTCAGAGGGCTTATCGAAATAAGCAACTATTGCAAAAACGATTGCCTGTATTGCGGCATAAGGCGCGGCAATAAGAATGCGGACAGATATCGCCTTACGCGCGAGCAGATAACGGAATGCGCCGACGAGGGATATGATCTCGGCTTTCGCACATTTGTATTGCAGGGCGGCGAGGACGGCTATTTCACCGACGATGTTCTTGTTGAGATCATTCGCGACATAAAGAGCAGGCACGGCGATTGCGCGGTCACTTTGTCGCTCGGCGAACGCAGCTATGAAAGCTACAAAAAACTTTTCGACGCGGGCGCGGACAGGTATTTGCTTCGACACGAAACGGCGGATAAGGAACATTACGGAAAACTGCACCCGCCCGAACTTTCGTTCGATAACCGCATGAAATGTCTGCGAGATCTGCGCGAGATAGGCTATCAGGTGGGCTGCGGCTTTATGGTCGGTTCTCCTTATCAGACGTCCCGAACGCTCGCGAAGGACTTGAAGTTCATCGAAACTTTCAAGCCGGATATGTGCGGCATAGGACCGTTTGTGCCGCACCGCGATACGCCGTTTGCTCACGAAAAGCGCGGCACGGCGGAACTTACATGTTATCTTTTATCTGTCATTCGTTTGATATATCCGCCTGTACTTTTGCCGTCCACAACGGCGCTCGGCACCATAGATCCTTTGGGCAGGGAGAAAGGCATACTATCGGGAGCCAACGTTGTAATGCCCAATTTATCGCCCGTAGGAGTGCGGAAAAAATACGAACTATACGACAATAAGATATGCACGGGGGAGGAATCCGCTCAGTGTAAAAATTGTCTTGAACAAAGAATGCTATCGATCGGTTGCAAGATAGTGGTCGATCGCGGCGACATAAAAAAATAATCATATAAAAGAGGAGAAAATTATGGCAATATATGATCCGAAATCGCTTAAAGCCGAAGAATTTATAAATGACGGCGAGATAAGGGCTACGCTCGAATACGCCGAGCAAAACAAACACAATGTCGAACTTATAGACGCGATACTTGACAAAGCGCGTCCTCGAAAGACCGAAACGGGCTATGTTTGTTCGGGACTTTCGCACAGAGAGGCTTCGGTCTTGCTTGCGTGCGACATTCCCGAAAAGACGGAAGAGATTTTTAAGATAGCCGAGCAGATCAAACTTGCCTTTTACGGCAACAGGATAGTCATTTTTGCGCCGTTGTACCTGTCCAATTACTGCGTCAACGGTTGCGTTTATTGCCCGTATCATCTCAAAAACAAGCATATACCGCGCCGCAAACTTACTCAGGAAGAAGTAAAGGCGGAAGTTATAGCGTTGCAAGATATGGGTCACAAACGACTTGCCATCGAGTCGGGCGAGGATCCCGTGAACAATCCCATCGAATATATTCTCGATTGCATAAAGACCATTTACAGTATAAAACATAAGAACGGCGCTATCCGCCGCGTAAACGTAAATATAGCCGCCACCACGGTGGAAAATTATCGAAAACTCAAAGAAGCGGGAATAGGAACGTATATCCTGTTTCAGGAAACGTACCACAAGGAAAGTTATCTCGCGCTTCATCCCACCGGTCCCAAGCACGATTACGACTATCATACCGAGGCTATGGACCGCGCCATGGAGGGCGGCATAGACGACGTAGGCTTAGGTGTGCTTTTCGGGCTTGAAATGTACAAGTACGAGTTTGCGGGTCTTATCATGCATGCCGAACACCTCGAAGCGGTCCACGGAGTCGGACCGCACACCATAAGCGTGCCGCGCATAAAGCATGCGGACGACATCGATCCGTCGGCGTTCGACAATTCGATCTCCGATGAGATATTCGAAAAAATCACCGCTTGTATCCGTCTTGCCGTGCCGTACACGGGAATGATAATCTCGACTCGCGAAACCGAGGAAGTGCGTAGCAAATTGCTTCGACTGGGAATTTCTCAGGTCAGCGGCGGATCGCGCACATCGGTCGGAGGGTACACCGAGGAAGAACGTCCGCACGACACCGAACAATTCGACGTGTCCGACCAACGAACTCTCGACGAGGTCGTAAGGTGGCTCATGCAGAGCGGTCATATACCGTCATTCTGCACGGCTTGCTATCGCGAGGGCAGGACGGGCGACAGATTCATGAGCCTTTGCAAGAGCGGACAGATATTGAATTGCTGTCATCCCAATGCGCTCATGACGCTTGCCGAATACCTTGTCGATTACGCGTCCGAGGAAACAAAAAAAGTGGGATTCCCGCTTATCGATCGCGAACTCGAAAAGATCACGAATCCAAAAGTCAAGGCTATCGCAAAACAGAATATAGAGGATATAAAAAATTCCAATCGACGCGATTTCAGATTCTGAGCGCAAGGAGGATAAACCAATGGGACTTAACGATGTCGCTTCTGCCGAAAGAATACATATAGGCTTTTTCGGCATGCGCAACGCGGGCAAATCGAGCGTGGTCAATGCCGTAACGGGGCAGGAACTTTCGGTCGTTTCCGACGTAAAGGGGACGACCACCGATCCCGTAAAAAAAGCCATGGAACTTCTTCCGCTCGGACCTGTGGTGATAGTGGATACGCCGGGGATAGACGATGAGGGCGAGTTGGGCGAAATGCGCGTAAAAAAGGCAAAACAGGCTCTCGGATATACCGATATTGCGGTGCTTGTCGTGGACTGTACCAAGGGGTTGAGCAAAGAGGACAAAGAACTCATAAATGCGTTTGAAGCATTGAGGATCCCTTATATTGTCACGCATAACAAGGCGGATCTTATTAAAAACGTGCCTGAATCGACCGAAAAATCGATTTATATCAGTGCGTCGACGGGTTTTCATATTCACGAACTGAAAGAAATGCTCGGCAAGTTTGCCGTGCGCGAAAATAAACAGATCGTGGCGGATATCCTAAAAAAAGGCGATATTGCCGTGCTCGTCGTGCCCATAGATTCGGCGGCGCCCAAGGGCAGGCTCATCATGCCTCAGCAACAGACGATACGCGATATTCTGGACGGCGGCGCAATGGCTTTTGTAACGCGTGAAAGCGAACTCGACAAGACGCTGAAAAGCCTTTCGGATAAGCCCAGAATCGTCATAACGGATTCGCAGGCATTCGAAAAGGTTGCCGCGATCGTGCCTTCGGACATTCCTTTAACTTCTTTTTCCATACTTATGGCGCGATACAAGGGCAATCTGCCGTCGCTAATTCGCGGAGCCGCAAAGATGAACGATCTTCGCGACGGTGACAAAGTGCTGATTTCCGAGGGCTGTTCGCATCATCGTCAATGCGAGGATATAGGGACGGTGAAGATACCGAAGTGGCTTACAAGTTACACGGGAAAAAGGCTTGAATTTGTCTTTTCTTCCGGCACCGAATTTCCCGCGCTCGACGGGATCTCGCTTGTGATACATTGCGGCGGCTGTATGCTCAACGAAAAGGAGATGAATACGCGAGTAAGATCTGCCGCGGAGAACGGGGTACCCATGACAAATTACGGAATAGCGATAGCGCAGATGCACGGAGTGCTGCGTCGCAGTCTTGAACCGCTTCCCAAAATGCTCGACATTTTGGACGGAAAGACGAATCATGAAACCGCATAAGGCGTTTCATCGGATATGAATTTCGATTTTTACGAATAACCACAGCCCTCGGAACGAATACTTCCGAGGGCTTTTAAAACGGTCATATTTTTCCTCATGTGAAAATCCGTATAAATAATACTTTTTTTGCCTTTTGTGTGTTGTAAAAAACAGTAAAATCCATACTTGTATGTAAAAATTCAAAAAAATTTGTACAATATTATCTCAAATACTTGCAATTTGTCGCCATTACGGCTTATAATATATATGCAATAGTGCAAATAATAAATTTTTAAGGAGAGTAAACAGATATGGCTAATTTGATCAACGCATTCACTTTGTTCGGTCGTGAATTACTCGACGGCAGCGTGTCATCAACTGTGCTTTTTCTTATGCTTATAGAGGTCGGTATTCTCGCCATCGTCCTGATCGCTTTGCTTGTGGTCGTTTTGCGTAAACTTATGGCTTCTCGTTCCGATAAGGTGAAAGAAGAGTATGTATCGCAACCGCTCAAAGAGCGTACCTTGGTCGGCATAACGCTCGATACGCAATCGGTAAAGCGTCACTACAACGTGGGAGAGGAGCTCGACTACGATGGATTGCTCGTTACGGCGGTATACGGCGATGGTTCGGAGGAACAGATCGAAGATTATATCGTGGAAAAACCCATATTGGATATGGAGGGCAGCGTTCCCGTTACGGTAAAATACCAGGATCAAGTGGCGGAATTCAACGTGTATGTGGTAAGACCCCGCGCAGTTGTAGGTATTGCTCTCGACACCGAGGCAGTAAAGGTAAGCTATGCCGCCAATGAGGAATTTACGTCCGAGGGATTGCTTGTCACCGCAAAATACAGCGACGGAATAGACGAGATAGTCACGAACTATACAATGGATATCCCGTCCACAGCCGAACCGGGTGTACATACCGTCAACGTGAGATACGAGGGATTTACGGCGTATTACACTATTTCGGTGGCAGAGCCCGAGCCCGAAAAGGAAACGGCTGCGACCGTTCCTCTCATTATCGACGAGGAATCTTACGAGGCGGGGATATTGAGATACGACCGCAGCTTTACGGCAAGACTTATTCAGTCGGACGACGATACGAAGAATTGGTATACCGAGATAAAGAACAAACTTCTTTCTTATAAGAAAATCAAAGACCGTATGAGCTGGAAGAAAGAAACGTATCGTTTCGGCAAGGCGAAGATAGCCAAACTCGGTTACAGAGGCAAAGTCCTTTGCTTGTTCCTTGCGCTCGATCCCGCTGATTACGTCGATACGAAATATAAGGTAGAGGACGTTTCCGAAAATTCGTCGTTCAGCGACACGCCCGTTATGTATCGTATAAAGAACGATCGCCGTGCAAAATATGCGCTTCAACTTATCGAAACGCTTATGGAAAAGATAGGCGCTCAGAAGATAGATCGTATCTCGCAAGATTACTATCTGCCTTATGAGGGCGTTGTCGAACTTATCGACAAGGGACTTATAAAGCGCAACATCAAATCGAGCGCGTCCGAAGCGATCTTCAAGCGAAACGGAGAGGAATACAATCCTGCCGAAAGCGAAAATTCGGAAGACGCGGGAGAAGAAAATAATTAAAACAGATCCTATGCGTCGCGGATATCGAACGACGTTCAAAGGGACGGAGCCGAATATCCTGCTAAACAGGGTATTCCCGCGCGGGAAAACAGATATCTTGCTCGTCGAGGGAACCGACGAGCATTTGTCGTAAAAAAATAAACAGATAAGGATAGCTTAAAAAGCGGTAAAATATGAGCAGAGAGAAAATTTTAATAGTTGACGATTCCGAAATGAATCGTTCTATCCTGTCGGATATGTTGATCGACGAATACGACATAGCCGAAGCGGAGGACGGAGTAAAGACGGTCGAAATATTGAAAAACGAGAGGGAGAGTTTTACGCTCGTTCTTCTCGATATCGTTATGCCCGAAATGGACGGCTTCGGCGTTCTGACAGTCATGAATCAAAACAAATGGATAGACGAATTGCCCGTCATAATGGTTTCCGCGGAAACGGCGTCGGCTCAGATAGAGAGGGCGTATGAACTCGGTGCGACCGACTTTATCATGAGGCCTTTCGACGCGTCGATAGTCCACAGGCGCGTGGTAAACACCATTTTGCTGTACGCAAAGCAGAAAAAACTTCTCGGTATTATCGAAGAACAGGTGAACGAGAAAGAGCAAAGCAACAGTCTTATGGTGGACATACTCAGCCACATAGTGGAATTCCGAAACGGCGAAAGCGGCTTGCATATACGCAACGTGCGCGTTTTGACGGATTTCCTGTTGCACAAAATAAACGAACGTACGGACAGATATCCTCTTTCGGAAACGGAAATGTCGGTTATAAGTATGGCTTCGGCGCTGCATGATATAGGCAAGATAGGAATAGACGAAAAGATCCTCAACAAGCCGGGCAAATTGACCGACGAAGAATTTGCCATAATGAAGTCGCATAGCGTCATAGGCGCGAACATGCTCGAAGATCTTCCTCTGCACAAAAACAATCCGCTTGTAAAAAGCGCTTACGAGATATGCAGGTGGCACCATGAGCGTTACGACGGCAGGGGATATCCCGACGGACTGAAAGGGGACAAGATACCCATTTCGGCTCAGATCGTCGCTCTTGCCGACGTTTATGACGCGCTTACGAGCGAACGAGTGTATAAAAAGGCGATCCCGCATGACGAGGCGGTGGAAATGATCCTTGCAGGCAAATGCGGCTCGTTCAATCCCTTGATGTTGAAATGCCTCGAAGAAAATTCCAAAGACATCAGAGATCTGCTTGCCTCGTCCTCGCCCGAAAAGAAAGCAAGGCAGGAGATACGAAGCTTTGCCGAGGCGACGCACTACAAGGGAAACACCGTATCCGATCGCACTCTGAGGCTTTTGGACTACGAGCGCATGAAGCACAATTTCTATGCCGCAATGACCGACGAGATCCAATTCGAGTACATTTCCGAAAACGAAACGCTCAACATATCGCCGCTCGGGGCAAAGAAGCTGGGGCTGGACGAAAATATAAAGTTCCCGTGGAAGAACGAAAAACTCAAAGCTTTGCTCGGAGATGATTGGTTTAACGATCTTTCCGAAAAATTCAAAAAGATGACGCCGGAAACGCCCGAATTCAGACAGGATTGCTCTTTGAACGTGAGCGGCGAAAGCAGATGGTTCACTGTTATCATAAAGGTCATATGGGAAGACGAGATCCCGCCGAGGATAAGCGGCGCAATAGGCAAGCTGGTGGACATAAACGACGTTCACAACAAGTTGGGCGAGTTCGAGGAAATGGCGCTCAAAGACCCGCTTACGGGGCTGTTGAACAGGACGGGATCGCGAGAGCGGATCGAACACAAGATAAGCTGCTTTCCCAAGCATAAGTATGCGCTCGTTTGCTTTGACGTGGACTATTTCAAAAACGCCAACGACAATTACGGACATTTGTTCGGCGACAAGGTGCTGAGAGAGATAGCGCAAAGATTGTTGCACAGCACGAGAGCGTACGATATATGCTCGCGCATAGGCGGCGACGAGTTCCTCATATTCCTCGAATACGACACCGACATAAACCCCATCATAGCGCGTATATTCAGGACGCTCAGCGGCAAGATAGACAACTTCGATCTCAGTGTAAGCATGGGCGTGGCGGAAATGCAGGCCAAATGTCAGACGTACGAAGATCTGTTCCACAAAGCCGACCTTGCTCTCTATTTTTCAAAGCAGTCGGGCAGAGCGCAATATCACATTTACGACGATTCGATGAAAGACGTGCTTATCGAGAGCGGTTGCGAGGACGACGGAAAGGAATATTCCGTTTCCGCAATAGACGAATACACCGACGAAACGAAATAAAAACATAAAAAAGTCAAGGAGAAAGAATAATGACGATACAAGAATGTTATACGGCCTTAGGCGGCAATTACGACGATGTTATCGGGCGACTTCGCAGCGAAAGACTTGTTCAGAAGTTCGTGCTGAAATTCACGGACGACGGAAGTTACGATCTGCTTATTTCCGCGCTTGAAAATGGGAACGCCGAGGAAGCGTTCAGGGCGGCTCACACGATAAAGGGCATGTGCCAGAACCTGAGTTTTACCAAACTTGCGAATTCGGCTTCCGCGCTTACCGAAGCGTTGAGGGGATTGGATATAAAAGCGGCGGACGGACTGCTCGAACCCGTCAAAGAGGATTACAAAAAGACCGTTGAGGCGATACGGGCTTATAAATCGAGCAACGGACTCGAATAAATTCGGAGGAATTATGACCGAACGCAAGGATACCACGCGCGAAAGCACGAAAGTAAAGTTTAAGCATATGATCACAGGCGACAAAAGCCTTGTCGCGACCATATTGCTTATCATATTGATAATAATATGCCTTATAGCGGCGTATATCGGTTGCAACAGAATAACGTTTCGCAGGGCGTACAGCCAGCTTGACGACGCGGCGAATACGGTTATAGACCAGATACGCTCCAAATTCCAACGCGACGGAGAGATATTGGATTCGACGGCGCAGATTCTTTCCACGTCGGACGCGTTTTACGTCGATCTCGGCGTAGAGGACGAAGCGGAAAAGGAGCAGGCGTTGCAAGAATTTCGCGAGAAGATCACCGAAGACATCGCGCTTATTAAGCCTTTCCAGAAGTTGATGAATCTGAGGATATACACGCCGAGTTGCGACGTATTCCTGCCCGACGATGGACTGCCGAGTTTTACCATACAGAGCGCCGAATACGATGGGCTCATAAAAGCGCTCGACAGAGATCGGACGGTAGAGGACAGCCGATACGGCACTTTCGTTTCGTCGCGATTTGAAAGTCAGCGAAACGGCATGGAGGGCGTGCAGATAGTAGGGCAATATGTGCCCGTTGTGCGCAACGACAAAATAGTTGCGGTACTTTGCGGAGTGACCATACTTTCAGACTTTCCGTCCTTGCTCCGAGTAAGCAACATATACAACAGCAATGCGGACGTGGCGATAGTGGACGTCAAATCGGAAAATTACGAGATGATAATGGACACCATGAATTCGCAAGATGACAACGGAAAACCGATAGAAAACTTCAAACTCGGAAATTTCTCGGATTTCGAGCAGCGCAGGATACGCGGCTGGAAGTCTGTTGACGAATTCAAGAACGATCTTGTCGCAGGAAATCAAGGCAGCGCGCAGATATGGTCGGATCGAGATGACGAATGGGCGTATGTATATTATGCTCCCGTCGGCGGAGTTGCGAACAGGTGGAGCGTAATGATATCCGTGCCGATGAGCGTAGCGTTCAGCAACGTTCAAGCGGTGCAAATAGTATTTACGATCATAGGCGTGGTGTTGACGATCGCGCTCGTATTTTACTTCCTGTGGATAAGGAAGAACTCCAAAGAAACGATGAAAAAGACGGTCGAGCGAGCCGTGCTCGAAGAGAGGCTTCACAAGGCGGAGGCGGCGGAGCGGGCAAAGACGACGTTCCTTTCCAACATGAGCCACGATATCCGCACGCCGATGAACGCGATCCTCGGCTATACGACGCTTGCCGAAACGAACATAGACAATAAGGAACGCGTGCAGGACTACCTTAATAAGATATTGTCCTCGGGCAATCATCTGTTGAGCCTTATCAACGACATTCTTGACATGAGCAGGATCGAAAGCGGCAAACTCAACATAGAAGAAAAGCCGTGCAGCATATCGGACATATTCCGCGATATGCGAAACATAATCCAGACCCAGATGAAAGGCAAACAGTTGAATTTCTTCATGGACACGCTCGACATAGTGGACGAGGACATCTATTGCGACAAGTTGCACGTCAATCAAATACTGCTGAACCTGCTCTCCAATTCGATAAAGTTCACGCCCGCTGGCGGATCCGTATCGCTCACCATAAAGCAAAAGAGCGGTGCTCCGACGGGATACGGCGCGTACGAGATACGGGTAAAGGACACGGGCATAGGCATGAGCGAAGAATTTGCCAAGCATATTTTCGAGCCGTTCGAGCGTGAACGCACGTCAACGGTCAGCGGCATACAGGGCACGGGACTTGGCATGGCGATCACCAAGAACATAGTCGACACCATGGGCGGAACGATCGAGGTGAAAACCGAAAAGGATAAAGGCACCGAATTTATCATCGAATTGCAATTCAGGTTGCAAAACGAGCGCAAACACCCGCAAGTGATCAGGGAGCTTGACGGATTGCGCGCGCTTGTGGTAGACGACAACTTCACGACATGCGACAGCATATCCAAAATGCTCATGACGATAGGTATGCGTTCGGAGTGGACGATGCACGGCAAGGAGGCGGTACTCAGGACGCAACAAGCGAAGGACATCGGCGACGAATTTTCAGTATATATAATAGATTGGGTAATGCCCGATCTCAGCGGCTTCGAGATCGTACGACAAATAAGGAAGATAGTGGGCGACAACGTACCCATAATAATAGTAACGGCGTACGACATAACAGCCATAATGGACGAGGCGAAAGACATAGGCGTAACGGCATATTGCAACAAGCCGATATTCCTTTCCGACCTCAGGGATACGCTCAGATCGTGCATAAGTTCTTCTCGAACGGACGAAAAGGTGAGCGAAAAGACGTTGTTACAGCAAAAACTCGCAGGCAAACGCATATTGCTCGTCGAGGACAACGAACTCAATCGCGAGATCGCGCAAGAGATACTTGTGGAAAACGGCTTCGAAGTCGAAACCGCCGAGGACGGAACGATCGCGGTCGAAAAAGTCAAGTCGTCTAAGCCCGGATATTACGATCTTGTGCTCATGGACGTACAGATGCCCATAATGAACGGTTACGACGCGACAAAAGCTATCCGTTCGCTCGACGACGAGGGGCTGAAAAACATACCCATTGTGGCAATGACGGCTAACGCGTTCGACGAGGACCGTCGCAAAGCCATGGAAAGCGGCATGAACGATCACGTTCCCAAGCCGTTCAATGTGGAAAATCTTCTTTCAAAGATACAAAAGTACGTTTTGCCGCCCGAAGATAACGACGAAAGCGACGAAAACGCATAATGTATCGCAAAATCGGCAATTTGCCGCGCGTCGACGCGAAAGGCGAAGTGATTTTACGTTGCGGTTTGTACATAATTGCAAGTAAAATGTGGCAAACTAACAAAAATAATGGCGTTTAATGTAAATTTATCATTAAAATACTTGACATGAGAATTTTTTAGTGTTATACTCTTACTGAATTTTCGTTTAGTATTCACTGATAAAAATTCGATGCCCCAACAAAGAGGAGAGTTGTATGGAATATTTGCGTTTGGGTGACATTCTCATAAGTACGGGTGCGATTACCGAGGAACAACTTAGACACGCATTGGAAGTGCAAAAGACCACTCATGAAAGACTCGGCACTATCTTGATAGATGAGGGGATCATCAACGAGCAACGTCTTATAGAAACTTTGGAAATGCAGCTTGGCATCGATTTTATCGATTTGAGTAAAGTTCGTATACCAATCGAAATGGCACAGCTTGTGCCGCGCACGATCGCCAAGCGTCACGGAGTAGTACCCGTTCGCCTTGTAAAGGACGAACTTACTCTTGCCATGTCCGATCCGTTGAACTTCGTCGCGCTCGAAGAAGTCCGCACGGCGACGCGCAAACGAATATTGCCCAAGATTTCCACACCCAATGCGGTAAATAAGGCGATAGCGACTTTGTACGGCAACGAGGGTGCGGCGAGAGCGATAGAGGAGATGCGTTACGAAACGGCTCAGAGGGAACGCGAGCAGCCGCAGACGGTGCGCGAGGAACTCACCGAAGAAAACGTTCAGTCTGCTCCGACCGTTCGACTTGTGAACTCCATTTTGGAGCGTGCGTCGGTAGAGCGTGCGAGCGACGTGCATCTTGAACCGCACAGTGACGACATGCATGTAAGAATGCGTATCGACGGCAAACTCAGAACGACGCTCAACGTTCCGTCCGAACTCAAACGCGCGGTCATATCCAGGCTCAAAGTCATGGGCGGAATGGACATTTCGGAATCGCGATTGCCGCAAGACGGCAGAGCGAACGTTCGCGTCAAGGGGCACGACATCGACCTGCGTTTGTCGACTTTGCCCACGCTTTACGGCGAGAAAGTGGTCATAAGGCTTTTGGATAAATCCACCCAACTTCTCGACGCGCAGGCGATAGGTATTACCGACAGAAATCTCGAAAAATACAATAAATTATTGGAAAACGCTCACGGCATGATCCTCATAGTAGGACCTACCGGTTCGGGTAAATCGTCCACCATGTACACGATGATACGATCGCTCAACACCGACGAGATAAACCTTGTCACGCTCGAAGATCCCATCGAATACGACATCGACGGCGTGAACCAGGTGCAGATCAACGAAAAGATCGGCATGACGTTCGCAGAGGGGCTCAAAGCCTTGCTTCGTCAAGACCCCGACATAATGGCGGTGGGCGAGATAAGAGATGCCGAAACGGCGGAAATTGCCGTTCGATCGGCAATTACGGGACACTTGGTCCTTTCGACCGTGCATACAAACGACGCGCTTTCCGCGATAGATCGACTGAAAGATATAGGCGTGGAGCCTTATCTTATTGCGGAAGCGGTAAACGGTATAATTTCTCAGCGACTTGTTCGCAAAATATGCCCGCATTGCAAGGAAAGTTACGAGCCGACTTCGGAGGAACTTCATAAACTCGGTTGTTCGGACTTGCACAACGTGAGGTTCTACCGCGGCAAAGGTTGCCCGCATTGCTATAACACGGGCTATTACGGCAGGACGGGCGTGTTCGAGATACTCATTTTGGACAAAAATTTCAAGAGAGCGGTAGCTGAGGGCAATCATAAGGCACAGCTTGTCGATTGCATAAAAAACGGCACGTTTTCATCGCTTGCCGATAGCTGTCGCGAACTCGTACTTCGCGGCGTAACGACGTCGGAAGAAGCGCTCAGCGTTCTCAATACGACGGAGGAGCAATAAACAATGGCATTGACACCTCTCAACAAGATAGTTGCGGACGCGCGAATGGCGAATGCGTCCGACATACATATAGTAAAGGGCTTGCCCATTCGTTTCAGGATCGACGGCGAATTGCAGAATTACGGCTTGCCGCTTGCCGCCGAAGATTGCGAATATTATGCGAGAGAAATGGCGGGACCGCAATACAAGAGCATCGAGAAGATAGGCGAGTTGGATCTTGCGATCACGTTCCCGGGCTCGATACGATGCAGGATAAATTTGTTTCGTCAACAACTTGCCGTGTCGGCTGCGATACGACTTTTGTCGGATAAGATACCCGAACTTACGTCGCTCGGCTTGCCGCCCATGGTGCAAAGTTTGCCCGAACTCAATCGCGGCATAGTGCTTGTGACGGGCGAAACGGGCTCAGGTAAGTCTACCACGCTTGCCGCAATGTTAGACCGTATAAATCACACGTTTGACGGACACATTATAACATTGGAGGACCCTATCGAATATGTATATAAGCCCGATAGGTGCGTCATCAACCAACGCGAGATAGGGACGGATACCGAAAGTTACGCCAGCGGACTTCGCGCAATACTTCGTGAAGATCCCGACGTAATACTTATAGGCGAAATGCGCGACCTCAATACTATCGAAACCGCGCTTACCGCCGCCGAAACGGGACACCTTGTGTTTGCGACGTTGCACACCAATTCCGCCGCGGAATCTATCGACCGTATGGTAGACGTATTCCCCGAGGGCAGACAGAGGCAAATTCGCTTGATGTTGTCCACGACGCTTATGGCGGTACTGTCGCAACAGCTGTTGCCGCGAAAGACGGGCGGCAGAGTAGCTGCTTGCGAACTTATGATGGTGACGCCCGCGATAAGGAATCTTATCCGCGAGGGCAAGACGCCACAGATAGCGAGTGCGCTTTCGACGTCCGCGTCGGAAGGCTCGATAACCATGGATAACGCTATTATATCGTTGTATAAGCAGCGAATAATATCGGCGGACGTAGCGCGAGAAGCGGCTCACGATCCCGATTTTGTAGGCAAAAACCTGCATTAAACGCACATTTATAAATTAAAGGCAAAAATCCTAATGCTGCGCCCCAAAAAGTCATAGCGAAATATGAAATGCGTAGGAGCGAAAGCGACCAAAAGAGAGCCTTCACCGCCTTACAGGAGGGGAAGGTGGCACGAGCGAAAGCGAGTGACGGATGAGGTGGTATACGAGGTTAAGTAATATAATC